>JALVSV010000409.1 GCA_027024125.1 Methylothermaceae bacterium
ATTGAGTCATGTAGGGCGAACGCAGCAACTCGCTGGAATGGGGCACCGGTTTACCGGCAGGCAGGATCACCAGATCAGAGATACCCGGATGGATCAGCAGTTCCGGCAAGGGCACCTGGTCCAGAAGATAATCCCTGAGTCCCCGATCATCCGGCAGATCGAACAATCGGTCCAGAGACGGGCGTTGCAGATTGGCGTCCACCAGCAACACAGTGCGATTGTATTCCATCGCCATGCAGACGGCCAGGTTGGCCGCGGTCAGACTCTTGCCCTCATTGGCGCCAGGGCTGGTCACCGCCAGGGTCTTCCAGCCATTCTTCTCCATCCGGTGGATGACCTGGGTACGTAAAACCTTGTAGGCATCCAGCCATTCGGATGGGGAATCATTGGTGACGATGCGGTTGCCCAACAATACTTCAGGACGCGGCCGATGAACCCTGGTTCGGGTAAAACGGACGGCTTGTTGGGCCGTCACCTGACTCGTGGGTGCATCATTATGCTGGTCAGTTTCGCTGCGGGTTTTCCTGACCGCTGTTTCTATAAATTCCATCGCTTCAGCCTCCCACTCCCATACCAGTTTTGTTGAGCACTCTGAACCAGAGCACATCCAAGGGTGACACCACGAAATGCACAAAAAGAATCAAGGCAAGCAAAATGACCACTACCCCACCCAACAGAATCCAACGGTGGCGGCGCTGACGTTCGACTTCTTCCGGAAGTTCCAGGTAAGGGATGCTCATCAACGGCGTGGCACCTGTCGCCAATGCCAATGCTTTTTCATCGTGAACCGACTGATCCACCACTTCCGCCAGTACCGCACTGGCCGTCCCGGCGCCACAGCCCAGAATAAAACCCAGCAAGATGATCAAGGGACGTTTCGGTGATTCCGGCTTTTCCGGCACCTGGGGGGGATCTATCAGGGTCAGACGCTCCCCTTTGCGTTCCACCTCGAACTGCTGGGATACCTTGGCGGACAACTGACGGGCTCTCAAGTCACGGTACCGGGCAACTGTGGCATCCAGCTCCTCCAGCATCATCCGGTATTCCTTCTCAACCAGGGGAGATGCGGCCAGATTTTCCCGGATCTGCAAGCGACGCTGTTGCAGAGCCTTGCGGGTACCTTCCAGGGAACCCAGTTCTGCCCGCGCCGACTGTAATTGTGCCTGCAGGGTGATGTAGGCGGGATTATCCGGTTGCCCGCCTCCTGCATCTTGGGTGGCAGCCATATCGTTACCTGCTCCCTCGATCTGGCTGCGCAGCTGGTCGATTTCACGCTGGAGTTTCATCACATCCGGATGTTTGTCCGAATAACGCTTGCGCAAGCCTTGAAGGTCGGCCTCCTTTTCCTTGAGCAGGGCACGCATTCCCTGGACGTCTGGCAAGACACCGGTTTCTTTCTTTTCCAGCGCCTCGATCTCTTTTTTCATCCGCACCACATCCGGGTGATCGGCGGAATAGCGGGCCAACAGAGAGGGGTATTCGGACCTCAACGCCTTGAGACGGTCATGGACATCCAACACTCTTTTACCCTCCGGGGTAAATGCCATGGCATGGGGGTCGATCTGGGCCAATTGACCCGTCAAGTAGATGATCCTGTCTTTCAATGACCGTTCCTGAGCCTCGATCTGGAGCAACTGATTTTCTATCTGCTGCAACTCTCCCTGATAGATGCTGCTCATTTCCGGCAGGCGCTCAAGATTCTCCTCCTTGAACCTGGCAAGCTTGCCTTGCAGTTCTTCCATCTCCTGTTTCAGGCGCCTGCTCTCCTCTTCCAGGAACTTGACTGCCTGGCCTGCCGTTTCCGTCCGTGCCTTGAGGTTCTCCTCCAGAAACAGAGAAACCAGGTTACTGGCCACCTGCTGGGCAATATTGGGGTCACCGTAATTGAAGGACAGAGTAAAAGCCAGCATCACCTGGACCGCCTTGCCCCCCCGGGGATCGGACAGTTCAGCGTTGATGAAATCGATATCGATGTCCCCCCTCATCTTCTCGATGACCTCCTGCCGGGTCTTCTTTTTTCTGTCCTCTGGATAGAGGTTGAACTTTTCGATGATCCGCCACAGGTTGGTGCGGGTCATCACCCGCTGGGTCACTTCCTGGATCTGCTGCTCGGCATAGGAAGCCACAGAAGTCTGGATCAGCTCAGGCGAGATCTCCTGTTTTTCGATCAGAATGGTGGCACTGGAACGATATACCGGCGGTAACAACAACGCCACCAGAACGCTGACGATAAAAACCAGGGCAAAAGCGATCACGAAATACCACTTGCGCCGTTTGGCAATGGCGACGACTTCACCGGGATTGAAACCCGGTTCGACAGGTTCCGACAGGTATTCGAGAGATTCAGCTGTTTTCATCGTACCCTAAGAGGTTGATAGATCAGATTGACCAGAAATTCGTTGGACTCGGCCGGGCGATCAATGGACTTGAATTTCTGATACCGGAAAGTATAAGCAATCCCCAAAATGATTTCCCGGGTCCAGCGCCAGCGAAGTTCCGGATGCACGGTAAAATAGGTCCGGTCGGAGCGCCCGGACAAGGTTGAACTCAATGCTTCGTTACGCAGGGCCGTCAATCTCAAAAGCGCTCTCCAGCGCTCCCACGGTTCATAATCCATTCTTATGCTGGCACGAAGCTGCTGGACCTGTCCTCCCGATCCCACGGGTGTCAACTGCTGACTGAAATCAAGACCCAGATGCCCCCTTTGAAAGGTCTTGGTCAGATTGGCGGAAAAAATGAACCCGACATCGCTGCTCTCCTGTTTTTTTCGATCGAACACAATGATGGGATTTCCCGAAGGATCCAAAGCAATCCTTGCCACCCGAAAATTACTCTCGGCCAGCGTATAGCGGATCCCGCCCAGGAAACTACCCTGCAGGGTCTCACTGAAACGATAGGATATTCCTGCCTGGCCACCAAAGGTATCGGTATGGCTGGCGAAATCGACCGGGTTGTAACGACTGGCAAAAGCGGTCAAGGAAAGGTCGGTCTTGGCATTCCACTGATAACGCCAATCGCCCGACAGGGTGTGATAGCGATAATCGGTGAAGACTCTAATATTGTTTTTCTTTTCGTAGTCCAAATCCTGGAACCGGTAACTGAAAGTGATATTTTCACGAGGCGTCAGCTGATAGGAGCAACTTGGGGACGCCAACCATTGGTGGCGATTCAACTGAGCCAGAATCCCGGAATCCTCCAATTCAGAGGTCAAAGTGGTCTGGATACTGTAGGCACCGGCGAAATCGAAGCGGTATTTTTCTCCGATATGATTCCAGTCCAGATTGTAATAGTGTTCGAAGGCGTTGAGATCATCGTTGGTGTAGCGTAGGATGTTCCATTCCGCCCGCGCGTGCAATCGATCCTGTTCAGAAAGGCGTTCTACCTCCAGCCCGGGGCGGATGGAAGACACCC
>JALVSV010000410.1 GCA_027024125.1 Methylothermaceae bacterium
CTTTTTGACCTCAAAGAAGGAGCATTCCAATGGATAATGATGTATTCAAACGCAGGCGCATTCGATATCTTGAAAGGATCGGCTCTGACGATGTGGCTATCTTGGCTTCTGCGCCTCTGACTCCACGCAACCGAGATGTCCATTTTCCCTATCGCCAGGATAGCGACTTCTATTACCTTACTGGATTTCCCGAACCAGATGCGGTAGCAGTTTTTTTGCCCAACCGGAAAAAAGGGCAATTTGTCTTGTTCTGCAAAGACTTCGATCCCAACAAAGCAATTTGGGAGGGTCGTCATGCTGGACTGAAGGGAGCGCGGAAACAGTATGGTGCCGATGAATCTTATGCCATTGAGGAAATCAATGAGGTCATGCCCGATCTATTGGTAAACAGGGAACGTATCCATTGTGGTTTGGGGCGTAATCCTGAATTCGACCGGATGTTGTTAGACTGGGTCGTAAGAGTCAAAAGTCGTACTCGTTCCGGAATACGGGCACCCGAGGAATTTGTGGATATGGATCGGGTGCTGCATGAGATGCGATTGATCAAAGATTCTGAGGAAATAGGGGCTATGCGACACGCAGCCGAAATTTCCTGTCAGGCCCACATACGGGCCATGCAGGAATGCCGCCCGGGATTGTACGAATACCAGATCGAAGCCGAGGTTCAGCACGAATTCATGAGTCGGGGAGCCCGCTCCACGGCCTATCCCAGTATTGTTGCTGGTGGAGACAATGCCTGTGTCCTTCATTACACGGAGAATAATGACCCTTTGCAGGCTGGTGATCTCCTATTGATCGATGCCGGTGCCGAGTATGATTACTATGCTGCCGATATCACACGCACCTTCCCCATCAATGGCCGCTTTAGTTCTCCTCAAAGAGCGCTCTATGAGCTGGTTCTGGAAGCCCAACTGGCCGCGATAGACAAGGTCCGTCCTGGCAATCACTGGAATGAACCCCATGAGGCGGCAGTGAAGATCCTTACCAGGGGTCTGGTCAAGCTTGGTTTGTTGGAAGGACGCCCTTCCCGTTTGATCAAAAAGGAGCTCTACAAGGATTTTTATATGCATCGCACCGGTCATTGGCTGGGAATGGATGTCCATGACGTGGGTGACTACAAGGTTGATGACCAGTGGCGTGAATTAAAAGCCGGTATGGTTTTGACTGTTGAACCTGGGCTTTACATTGGTAAACATTGTAAGCAGGTCGCAAGGCGCTGGCGGGGAATTGGTATCCGTATCGAAGACGACGTCCTGGTCACAGAATCCGGTTGTGAGGTACTCACCGAAAGCCTTCCTAAACAAATAGAGGATATAGAAGCCCTGATGGAAGCCCGGTCATGATGAAATTCGATGTGCTGATAGTGGGTGGTGGACTTGCGGGAGGAACCCTTGCTCTGGCTCTTGAACCCCTAGGGCTCAAGGTGGCCATGGTGGAAGCGATTACCGATGAACAGCGTCATGCATCTCCTGCTGGCGATCGGGCTTTGGCCTTGGCGCGAGGTTCGGTCGACATTTTCGAACAATTGGGAATCTGGCCCAGTGTGTCCAAGCATGCGACACCGATTAAAACGATTCACGTTTCCGATAAGGGGCACTTTGGGAAAACCCGTCTTAGTGCAACGGAACTGGGGGTCGACAGTTTAGGCCATGTGATCACGGCGCGCTATCTTGAGATGGCTATTGCCGATCTGTGCAGGCAAAGACAAATCGAAATCATGTGCCCTGCCAAGGTGACCGGACTGAATACAGAGGCAACAGCGATCAAGGTTGAGTTGGCGAATCATGGTAAGTCGACACATTGCCAGTCACGTTTGGTGGTTGCGGCCGATGGAGGGAATTCACAGATCAGGCAATGGGTTGGAATCGGTTACGAGGTCAACGACTATCACCAAAAAGCTCTGGTGGCCAACATCAGCACGGAAATCCCCCACGATTACGTTGCTTTCGAACGCTTCACCGAAACAGGCCCTTTGGCGATGTTGCCGTTGCAGGCTTCCAGATGTGCCATGATTTGGACTCATGGTGAAAAAAATGCAGGAGAGATGCTGGCACTTGCACCTCACGCTTTCGAAGCGAGCCTTCAAGATACGTTTGGCTGGAAACTTGGACGATTGAAACTGGAAGGAAAAGTGAAGGCTTTTCCTCTGTGCCTGATTCGGGCTCAACGCCTGTTTGCCGAGCGGGTCGCCCTGGTTGGAAATGCTGCTCATCAGCTGCATCCGGTGGCAGGCCAGGGATTCAACTTGGGTTTGAGGGACGTCGTTGCCTTGGCCCGTTTACTAGAATCCCAGAACCATCATGGGGGAGATCCCGGAGCATTTACCATGTTGGAAAAGTACGCTAAAGCACGCGCATCCGATCACAACAGAACCATCGGTTTCAGCCATGGACTCATTGACTTGTTCGTACCTTCTACCATACCCGTGACGCTGGGACGCAATCTTGGATTGATGGTGCTTGATCACCTGCCGACGGTCAAACACTGGTTCGCTCGTCATGCCATGGGAATGGCAGAGGATTCCTAGAGAAAACTATGATCTGAGGGTTGCTAGATGGGCTGGCGTGACTGGAAAGGTAACTTGGGTTTGTCCGGGGTTTCACCCTATGAAACCTCTGCAGCCAAGCGTCTGGGCCATTTTTTTGAATGGCCGATGCTTTCTTTGGCAATATTGGTGCCGTTCCGCTGGTATTTCGAGTTCAAGGGTAAATTAACGCCGGAATGGATTTATCTTCTCGACTGGTCGATTTGGGGATTGTTTGTTCTGGAAAGTGTCCTGGTCACCCTATGGTGTCGGGATAAAGCGCGCTATTTGAGGCAGAACTGGCTTAATGTGCTGATCATCGTAGCGATATTTCCACCTATATGGCATTTCTACTCGTTTCCCGCGGTCTTGAGATTGATCCGTTTGATCGTGCTGGTGGACGTTTTCATTCGCATGGTCAAGGTGATCTATCGTTTCCTGAGGCAGAACAGCCTCGGCACCACACTGCTGGCATCGACCATCATCATCATTATTTCCGGAATCATGATATCTGTCATAGATCCAGCCTTTGAGTCGCCCTTTGATGGCATCTGGTGGGCGTGGGTGACGGTCAGTACGGTTGGGTATGGGGACTTTGTTCCTGCCTCACCCTCTGGGAGATTGTTTGCAATTTTTCTGATATTGTTGGGGATGGGGCTGTTTGCGCTATTGACTGCCCAAATCTCTGCTGCACTCATTGGCCGGGTAGGAGAAAACATCGAGAGCGTGGAACAGGAAGTCGAGCGATTGGAAACAGATGAAGTGTCGATGAAATTAAGATTGGACTATATGGATCGGCGCATAGAGCATATGGAACGGTTGTTGGAACGGCTGTTAGAACGGCTGGAGGGAGAGGATAAAAGTATTTGACAAGGACAGG
>JALVSV010000411.1 GCA_027024125.1 Methylothermaceae bacterium
TATCGCCAATTCCCGGTTGGTGTTTCCGGATGAAATCGCCCGTACTTTCGTCAATGGAGGCTGGCTTGAACAGCATGTCTATGTCCAGGTCCAAAAGCTGCGCAAACGTCAGCCACTCATCCAGGATGTAAAGCAAGGGCTACAAGTGGTTCGAAACACGCCCCGAGGCAACGTGGAAAACGAACTGGATGTGGTCTTTCTTGCCAACAACCGGCTGTTCTTGGTGGAATGCAAGACCCGCCGCTTTCATCCGGACAAAGGCATGGGCGGCCCAGGAACTGAAGCAATCTACAAACTGGACACACTTAAGGAACTTCTGGGAGGACTGCACGGCCAGGGTATGTTGATCAGTTACCTGCCAATGCGGGAGGCCGACCTGACCCGCGCCCATGATCTGGGTATCCGAATATGTCAGGGCAAACAACTGCAGAATTTAGCCCATCTCCTCGATCACTGGATTGCCAGCCAGCAAATGCGGGGCTGATTCCCCCGCTGGCCGGCCGACACTGACATTACAGGAACAGCCACGCTAAAAATACCGAAATAGATATCCGGGCGGCCTTGGTAAATTTGATTTCGTCACGGCCAATCGGGGCAGCAATGTACGTCTATAACGCACAAGGAGGTGATTATGATGTCTCGCTGTATCAAAAAATTTGTCTGTTTCGCCCGTTCCCATAAGGACAACGGTTTTTTTATTGCCGGCAAGGAATGGCCTGACAATGGGACCAGCTCTTGGATTCGCCCGGTCAGCAATGAAGCGAATGGACAGATTCGTTCCTGGGAAATGGGCTACAAAAGTGGAAACACCATCGAAGTCCTGGACATCGTCTCCGCCAAACTGATCAAACCTGCCCTGAATACTTGCCGACGTGAAGACTATGTATTGGCCTCTGATAACCGGTGGCAGCGCAAGGGAAAACTGACTTGGTCTGATCTTGACCCGTGGCTTGACCACCCGATCAGCCTCTGGGAAAAAGGCTATCACAGCATTGAAGGGCAAAACGACATCCAGCCGGTGACACCGGGTGTTTCTACTCTCTTTCTTGTTCGAGTAAAACGCCTGGACCTGATGGTCAAGCCATCCTTCTGTGGTCAGATAATGATTCGGGGTCGCTTCATTTATAAAGGCACCACCTATGACATGAAGGTTACCGACAGTTGGTTAATGGAAGGAATTTGCTATGAAGAACCTCAAACATATTCACTTTTCAATCCTGTGCTCTGTGTCAGTCTGGATAAGACCAAAGACGATCACTACCATAAGTTTATTGCAGCCGTCCTGTTTGAAAGGCGGTTCTCTTGATTCTCTCCATTCCCGCCTCAAGGGGAAATGCCCCTTCCAGCAACGAGGACAACTCGACGGACCTTTCCATGCTCCCAATTAAGAATTTGTGAACCATTTCAAATTCATGCCAACAGGAATCCACTAGTCTTATCGTTGTAAAGCAATTGACGAGGAGCCCCCAGATGACAGAAGAGTTCAAACTCAAGCTGATCGGATTCATGACCGTAGTTTACAGTACCGGTTTTATGGCGATCGCCGCCTTGGGATACCTGATCGAGGAAAATTGGCACCTGCTCAGGACATCCGGTAACCCAGCCAGAACCTAAAAAGTACAAAAAACTTCCCCCCTGCCACGAAATGTGATGGCAAATTGGTGGAACACCATCAGTCATGGCATTTCGTGGTTTTTTTTCCACGGGCTCTCCATTCAGAGACGAAAATCAGCAGGTTTTCATGACCAGGCTCAACGGGAAAAGCCAGAACTCGATCCAGCCATTCCACTCTCGACATCATTTTTGATGGCCTAACTGTTGACCAAGAGTTACTCTGGTCAGTCGCTTCCAAGGTAAAATCAATTCTTCAATTGTAATAGAGACAGTCTGCCTCTAACCGCCCCTTGGCCCACAAAATGGACCCTTGCTGTCATAGGAATTGCCAATAGCAGGCAGGGTGAAGTCATCCATTTGAATTCCACCCAGTGGCAACTCAAGATGATTCGAAACCTCCCAGAAAACCTCCTTGGACGCGATTTTATCGTTGGTGACCTGCATGGCTGCCGGCCAATGTTGGAACGACTCCTGGCGCACGTTGCCTTTGACCCTTCCAGAGACCGCTTATTCGCGGTCGGTGATCTGGCAGACCGTGGCCCCGATTCAGTCGGATGCCTGGAGCTGATCAATGAACCCTGGTTTCATTCCGTCAAAGGTAATCACGAAGCGATGCTGCTTGATTGTCTGTGGGACGTCATAAGACAAAACCGCCCTCCCATCAGAAAGGCACACTACCTGTTTGACAATGGGGGCCAATGGATCTTCGACGTGTACGATCAGAATGAAGGAGTATGGCTGAATGACTTCCCTCTTCTTTTCCACAAGCTCAAAAACCTGCCATTCGTCTTGATTGTGGGCGAAGGGGCACACCGCTTCAACATCGTTCATGCGGATCTGAGCGATCCCGCCTGTCCAGATGAAGTCATGAGGGACTCGGATCTCGACCAATTGGGGGAGGAGTGGTCTGATTTCGACTGGGAAACCCACCCCGAAGATTGGCCCTACTTCACCAGCCGATTCCTATGGAGCCGAGTCCTGATGTCACAACCTTCTCAAGACAATGGCCCCCGGTTCGTACCCGGCTTGTCTCCGACCTTCTGTGGCCATACCATTGACTGCAAAGTCAGAATAGTCAAATCCCATGTCTGTATCGACAGGGGAGCATTTCTGACCAATCGAGACGTTGGCAATCTAGCCGATTATGGACTCGTGCTCGTTGATATAACGAGCCAAGAAACCCATTTTGTCTCCGCTGCTGATCCCATGGGCACAGTCCAGATTTCAGAGCTTTGTCTCAGGTAGCTGGTAGTAAGCGCTTATCCGAATTGAATCGCCCCGGGTATTCCGAATACCGCATAGTTTGATCCGGGCCAACTCAGCCGACACGTCCAGCGCCTACACCTGCGCATCGTGGCCCGCCCCATCGATTGCATGGCACAGGAACGGGCGGCTCTGCAACCCTTGCCGAGGCGCCACAAAGTGGCCCCCTCAGCCCCTGATGAGCCAACGCCCACCCGTTGGCCCACCGAGGCCCTGCAGAGACCTGTGGCTGTCTATGAACAACTGCTGCGGGAGGGAGCCTTATGAGTACCCTCCAGCATCAACACCTCCAGGGCCTGTGCGAACACCTCAAACTGTTGGCGGTGGCCGACGCCTACGCCAACCTGGCGGACACCGCCAGCGAACAGGACTGGAGCTATCTCGATTATCTCGAGAACGTGCTCAAGGCCGAACAGACCTACCGTTAGTGTGGAAGAACCCTCCCTAGAGGCGCACGGGACCGTGGCCGATGACGACCATGATGAAAGGCGGTCTGTCCGGCCTTGCGTGTGGCCGTTTACGC
>JALVSV010000412.1 GCA_027024125.1 Methylothermaceae bacterium
GTTCTTCCTTGGCCAGCGCTTTGATGGCTTCAAAGATCTTGCGTTGCAACTTTCCCAGTTCCTCATTACGTCGCAGGTTGAAATCTTCTCTAAACTCTTCCTGAGCACGTTTGACCTCCCGCTGTTTTGACAGGATATCCCGCTCAAGTTTACGTCTTTCCGCATCACTCATCACTGCAGCATCCCTCGCCAACTTTTCTTCAAGCTTTTTCAATTCCTTCTGTTGGGCCACGAGACGCTTGTCCCGCGGGGCAAATTCCTTTTCCAGACGTTTCTTGGCCTCGGCCGCTTGGGGTGCCTGCTGCAGCACTTGAGCCACATTGACGAAACCTATTTTGATTTCCGCTGCTGTGACAGCGGATCCAAGCATCATTACCCCAGCGGTTGCAAAAATGAGAAAACGCATGTTCATTCAATAACTCCTAAAAGTTTTGTCTTAATTTCAAAAAGCAGATCCAAACGAGAACTGGAAGATTTGCTTGTCATCACCGCTCTTGGCATTGAGGGGCTGGGCCAGGCTTACCCGCAAGGGTCCAAATGGCGACAACCATTGAACCGAAATACCGGCGGAATAACGCAGTTCTCCAAACTTTATCTTATCCTCGAACACGTTACCAGCGTCCAGGAAAAGCCCCAATCGAAACGCAGAGCGCATTTCTTCATCCAGGAAAGGGACCGGAAAAAACAACTCTGCACTGCCCACGAGCTTGACCGATCCACCAAACGGATCATTGTTGGAATCCCTCGGACCCAGGGTATTCTGCCGGAACCCACGGACGGATCCAATTCCGCCGGCAAAGAAGTGCTCGAAAAATGGCAGGGAATCGGTTTTCCCATATCCATCCCCATAAGCGACATCCCCACGCAAGGAAAAGATGAGGTCTTTGGCCCAGGGGAAATAAAGCTGCCCTCGATACCGCGCCTTGTAATATTGAAGATCGCTGAAGGGAAACGATCCCTGCAGGGACAGGGTATGACGCATCCCTTTTGTCGGAAACACGGCCTTGTCCAGAGAATTGTGGGCCCAGCCCAACGACAGATTCATCACACTATACGTCTTGCCCTGCTGATCGACGAAATCCTTGATTTCGTCTGAAGTATTGCTGCTGGTCTTGAGCTTGGTGTATTCGTAATCAAGATTGCCATTGAGACGGTTGTGTTCGTCCCATGGCAGGCTCAAATTGACCCCTGCCCTGGCAGAGTCGGTGGTGTAATTGGCGATATTCGCTGCATTCGCATCAATACTGCGATAACTCAAATCAAACCCTCCTCCGATACCATCCATGGTCAGATAAGGATTGTAATAAGCCACTCTGTAAATGGTGGAAACCTGGCTGTTATTGAACTCGAAGGACACCCGTTTACCGGTGCCAAGAAAATTGTTTTGGGAAACGCTGGCATTGAAGATCAGGCCCTGTACTTGTGAGAAACCTATACCAGCACTGAGATTTCCTGAGGGTTGCTCAGTCACCGTATAATCCACATCTATCTGGTCCAAAGTACCGGGAACAGCAGGTGTTTCCACGTTGGTTTCTTTGAAAAAACCCAATCTTTGCAGGCGGTTCTTGGACTTTTCTATCTTGGAAGTAGAAGCCATTGCATCTTCCATCTGCCGCATCTCGCGCCTGATGACTTCATCCTGGGTGCGTGAATTCCCTTTGATGTGAATTCTGCGGATATAGATCCTGCGCCCAGGCTCGACAAAAAAAGTCAGTTTGACGGTTTTGGTCTCATCATCGATCTCAGGCACCATATTGACATTGGCAAAAATATACCCGTCGTCCCCCAGACGGGCGCTAATGGCTTCGATCGTATCCGTGGCGCGTCGTCGGGAAAACACTTCCCCAGGCCCAAGCTGGAACAGCGGTATCAGTTCCTCCGGAGGGACGATCAACTTACCGGTCAGCTTGACTTCCCTAAGCGTGTAAATATCTCCCTCTTTGATGTTGACGGTGATATAGATGTCCCGTTTGTCCGGAGTGATTGCCACCTGGGTAGATTCGATATCGAACTTAAGGTATCCCCGGTCCATATAGAAGGAGCGCAGACGCTCCAGATCAGCCGCAAGCTTCTGTTTGGCATATTGATCATTCTTGGTATAAAAGGACAGCCAACCGGTCGTACCAAGCTCGAATTGCTTCAGCAAGGTAGCATCGTCGAAAGCATGGTTGCCGATGATGTTGATCCGTTTGATTTTGGCTGCCCGTCCTTCCGCAATTTTGATATCGATTGCACGGCGGTTCTGGGTGATCTTGGTAACCTCGGTCTTGATCTCCACTCCATATTTACCGTGGCTGAAATATTGCCGTCTCAGCTCGTTTTCGACTTTCTCCAACAACCTGCGATTGAACACCCTGCCTTCGGCCAATCCTATACCTTCAAGCGCCTTGAGCAGGTCATCGGTTTTGATGTCCTTATTCCCTTCGATCCTGATCCCGGCGATATAGGGTCGCTCGGTCACATCCACGATAAGGACGTTCCCGTCCCGAAGCAGCCTTACATCCTTGAAAAACCCACTACGATACAATGCACGTATAGCAGTCGCCGCCGTTTCCTCATCCACCACATCCCCTGGTTTGACAGGCAACACATTGTACACGGTGCCGGCTGTCACCCGATCCAGACCGCGCACACGGATGTCTTCGACCACGAACGGCTCCAGTGCCAGACAGGCGCATACCCAAAGCAAGGCAAGCCAGCAGAACGACCTCAAGCCCTTCATGCGGTTCGGCCCTGGCTCATACCTTCGGTAAAAAAGGTGAAAATTGAAATGGCTATTGTCTGACTTCCTTTTCCAACTGTTCCAGGCTGATATGACGAACATCCTTGCCCTTGACCAAATAGATGAGATATTCACAAATATTGCAGCTGCGATCGCCTATCCGCTCCAGGGATCGCGCTGACCACATGATATCCAGTGAGACAGGAATACTTCGGGGGTCTTCCATCATGTAAGTAATCTGCTGACGGATGATACTTTCATATTCCTTGTCGACAGTCTTGTCCTCCTCAACCACCTTCAGAGCCAGATCAACGTTGATTCGGGCAAAGGCGTCCAAGGCATTATGCAACATAGCCCGCACTTGAATTGCAAGCTGTTCCAGTTCACTGAGCTGGTTGGTCTTTGGATAGCGGGTACTGAGGTCTAGTGATTGTCGAGCAATGCGGCGGGCTTCATCCCCAATACGTTCAAGATCGGCAATGGTCTTGATCACTGCCAGCACCAAGCGGAGATCCCGAGCCGCCGGTTGTCGCCTGGCGAGAATCTCGGTGCACTTCTCATCAATCTCCACTTCCATGGAATTGACCCTGTAATCGTTGTCGATGACTTCGTCGGCCAGATTGACGTCATTTTCCAGCAGGGCCTTGACCGCATTGGCCACCTGCTCTTCAACCAGGCCTCCCATCACCAAAACCCGATGACGGATATGCTCCAGCTCTTGCTCGAATTGTTTAGAGATGTGGTGATGAACCGATTCTTCCGGCATACGTTGACCCCCCCATGGACCAGGCAAAAAATTTGGACCATTTTATGCCCTTCACCAAGGTTTCTCAATCAACGTATCAAAGAATCCAGCAGTTGTCGGGCCTGTTCCCGTTCTGGAAAATTTGGATATTCCTTAAGTAGCCGTTTCAGTGCTTTGGCCGCTTCTTCTTTTCTTCCCACTTTGTTCAGCGCTTCTGCCAAATGCAACTTGATTGCCGGGATATGAGGCGCTTTCACCGCCGATTCCTGCAACATCCTCAATCCATCCTCGACACGCCCGTTGTGCACATAGATCCACCCAACGGTATCGAGCACTTCCGGCTTGTCCATTCCCAATTCGGCAACACGTTCTGCTGTCTCCATCGCCCTGGGATCGGAGTTTTCGAAGTACAACCAGGCCAAATTATTCAAGGTCAGGACATTGTTGGGTTGTAGGGCCGAGACTTTTTCATAGGCAAAGACTGCTTTCTCGTTTCTTTTCTCCGCCTGAGATCCCATCGCCAACATCAACCAACTGCCGGCATCACCAGGGGATTTTTCCAACCATGACTCCAAAACGGCCCTCCCCTTGTCGGTTTCACCTACTTTACGGTACAGTTGATACAGCCGCTGTGCCGCCACCCGTGAAGGCATAATTTCGTAGGACTTCTGATAAGATTGAATCGCTTGTTTGAATCTTTGCCTGGCAAGGTCTACTTCACCTTGCAGAAAATAGCCTGCGGCGATGTCCGGATACTGAGCCTGGATTTTTTTGGCGCCTGCCATGGCTTCGTCATAGCGTTTTTGTTTCAACAACACCCTAACCCGGTTAGAAATGGCAGGAAGAAAGTTGTCTTGTAGATTCAGCGCCTCTTCCCAGGCATCAAGGGCTCCTGCATCATCTTGGTTTCTCTCCAAGGCCAACGCGAGGAAATGCCAGACCAAAGGAGTTTCCGGACTAAGCAAGGTCAATTTCCTGAAGGTGGCTACTGCCGAGGCAGCCTGGTCTGCGGCCAATTGAGCCTGGCCCAAAAGTTGATAAGCAAGGGGGTTTGTCCCGTGGTTTTCAATCTGGGTCCTTGCAATACTCAGGGCTTTCAAGGCATCTCCGGTGGCCAGATAATAACGCACCAGGATAGAAGCGGGCTCGAAGGCATCAGGATGTCGGTCGATGGCCTGTTGCAGATATGACACCATCTGTTTGGTGTCATGACGTGCCTTGGCTACTTGGGCCAACCCCACCAAAGCGGTCACGTCCCCTGAACGATTGTCCAGCACATGGCGGTAATATTTTTCAGCTTCCTCCAAATCCCCCTGATATAACTTCAATTTCGCCAGATTCAAGGCTGCTGTCAGAAATTCCGGGTAGTCGGTCAACAGGTGTTTCCAGGTTTGCTCTGCCTTATCGGTTTCACCCATTGCCATATAGGTACTAGCAATCAAATTGAGTGGCATTGGGCTGTCTGGCATCCTTTTCGCCAGCTTCTGGGCGGTTTCCAACGCCTGTTGGTATTTTTTCTGCTTGATTTGTGCGAGTACGAGCAACACTTCGGCCTGCAGCACGCCCTGTTTCAGTTCGATGGCCTGCTCAAGATGTCCCTCGGCCTTGGCAAGATTCCCCGAAGCAAGCTCTCCCAGTCCCAATTGGGCCTGGATGGCCGCCACGTCAGGCGCCAACTTCGCTGCCTCGGTCAGGGCTTCGGTACCCGCATCGAACTGGCGGTTCTGCAGATAGGCACTGCCGAGCAAGGCAAGATACTGTGGATCCTCCCCGTATTCATGTCTATATGGCTCCAACAGAGATACTGCTTCTCGGGGTTGTTTAAGCTTCATTTTGACCGCAGCCAAGATCTTGGCTACCGGGAAGGAATGGGGCAACTGACGATGGCTATCCTCGAGATATTTATCTGCGGTTTTCAGATCATTCTGCAAATAAGCGATGACTCCAAGCATCGTTAACGTTTGTGCATGGTCTGGAATTTCATACAGGAGTTGTTCCAGGGCCGCTTTTGCTGCATCCAGGTTTTGCGCACGAAATTCCAGAAGGCCCCGCAAATATAGAGCCTGCGGATTGCCTTTGGCAATTTCATCAGCCTTGTCCAAATCTTTTCGAGCCTGGTCCAATTTTCCCTGGGCCACGTTTACCGCAGCACTTCCAAGCAACGCCTGGATCGCACGAGGCTGACGCTTCAGGACTTCCCGATAGAATTCACCTGCGGTCTCAAATTCATGTTTTTGCCGGTGGATTTCTGCCTGAAGCAAATAGGCCTCCACATTTTCAGGATCCAGCTCCAGCACCTTGGCAAGATGGTCAGAAGCCTCGCCGGGATGTCTTTCAAGCAAAGCCAGGCGGGCAAGCCCCAAATAGGCCGAGGGCTGATCAGGGTCAAGCTGTAAAGATTCCTCCAGGTCGGTCCTCGCCTCATCGTATCTATTGAGCATCAGATTGGCCGAGGCTCTGAAAGCCAGGAGCTTGGATCTGACCTCTGGAGGTTGATCCTCATCGAAATGGATGTTGTCCAGGACCTTCCGTGGTTCATTATTCTTCAGATAAGCTTCAGCCAGTGACAACTGCCATTTGTCTGGTTCGATGCCAAGATCCCGCGCCCGCTCCAACTCCTTGACAGCGCCCGCTGTTTCACCCACTTGCAGATAGGCCCTGCCAAGTAACCATCTTGCTTCGCCATTTCGAGGCTGCTCACGAAGAAAGTTCTTCAGTTGTATGATGGCGGCCTTTTGCTCACCTTTACGCAGATATTCCCTGGCTTCATGAAGGAAGCGATCGGGATCTCCTGCCGTTGATACATTGATCATCAGGAAACAAAATAAAACTCCCAGCAAGCGCCTGATCGCCATCAATCACCCTTAAACTTTCAATCCATATTTGCTCAACAATGAATACAGCGTGGGCCGGGTGATCGCCAAAATCTCCGCAGCTTTGGCAATCTTGCCGCCCGCCTCATTCAGGGCCGAAATCACTGCCTCTCTTTCGGCCGTCTCCCTGACTTCTCTTAGCGTTTTCAATTGCTGTTCCGTTTCAGTCGCAACCAGACGCAAGTCCTGGGCATTCACCTTTGGCCCCTTGGCCAACGCAACGGCTGTCTTCACCCGGCCTTGCAATTCCCGAACATTGCCAGGCCAATCATAGGCTGCCATGGCTGTCAAAGCGCTATCGGAAAAATCCAACAGATTCCGTTTCATTTCCTGGTTGTAACGGTGCAAAAACGCCCGCGCCAGCACGGGGATATCCCCCGTTCTCTCCCTTAAGGGAGGAAGTTTGATCGTTGCTTCGTTGATACGAAACAGCAAATCCTGACGGAACCTGCCTTCAGCGATCAGTCTTTCAATGTCTTGATGGGTGGCGCAGATCACCCGGACATCCACCGCAATCTCCTTGCGCCCTCCGATTCGCTCGATCACTCTTTCTTGCAAAAAACGTAGAATCTTGGGCTGCAGATTCATCGGCATGTCACCGATTTCGTCGAGAAACAAGGTCCCCTCTGCAGCCATCTCGATTTTACCTTTGGTTTGTTTGGCAGCATCGGTGAATGCCCCTTTTTCGTAACCAAACAATTCCGCCTCAAGCAGGTTTTCCGGAATGGCTGCGGCGTTGATGGCTACGAAAGGGCCTTTCCTTCTTGGGCTGATTTCGTGTATCGCCCTTGCAATCACCTCCTTGCCGGTGCCACTTTCGCCCAACAGCAACACACTCAGGTCCGTGGGTGCCAACTGCTCCACCAGGCGACAAACTTCGTGCATCTGGGGGCTCGAAGCAATCACCCCATCCAGAGGATGATTGATGTGCATTCTGGCGAGCTTGCGGTTTTCCTCTTCCAACTCGTGTAGGCGGAACGCTCTCTCGACTACAAAAGCCAGCATATCCGGATCTACCGGCTTCTGATAAAAATCATAGGCACCCATGCCCACAGCCCGTACCGCATTGTCAACGGTATCATTCCCAGTGATGACGATGACCTTGGTACTTGGCGAGCTCCGCAAAATCTCCTCCAAAACGGCAAATCCCTCGCTTGCCCCCCCTGGATCCGGTGGCAGCCCCAAATCCAGCGTGACCACTGCAGGCTGATTCTTTTTCAGCAAAGCGATCGCTTCCTCTCGGTCCCCGGCTGTCAACACTTTGTATTTTTCCGCAAAGCTCCATTTCAACTGGCTTTGCAAACCTGGATCATCCTCAACGATCAGTAGACTCTCCATGCTCAAACCGAAACTCCCGTTGTTCGATAGGTTTGTTTTTCATTCATTTCTATCGGCAAAATGAAACGAAAACACGTTCCCTGCCCAGTTTGACTGTAAACCGTGAGATCTCCCCCCAAGGCCCTGATATATTCCCGGCTTTCGTAAGCCCCGATTCCCATCCCGCTCAACCCCTTGGTGGTTTCGAATGGTTTGAACAATCGCTTGCGGACAAATTCGTCGTCCATTCCATGGCCATTGTCTGCTACTTCAACTATAGCCTGGGAACCTCTACTTGACAGGGTGACCTTTACCCATCCCTGTTTACCCGCTGCCTCCTGTGCATTTTGTATGATATGTTCAAATGCAGAGGCCAAACGATCAGGTTGCGCCATGAGTATCACCTCATCATCCACATGACATTCAAATTGCGGTCTGGGAAGTTGCCCAGCCCGGGCCGAAATCACGTCTTGCAGCAATCTTCGTAACACAATTTCTTTATTGTTCTGTTCACTCCCAACATTTTTTAACTGGGCCAATAAACGGCTCATCTTGGAAACAGCATGATCGACCGTATTCAATGCATCACGGACAAATTCCGGATTGTTGACATGCCGATCTGCATTACGCACCACGAGCGACAATTGAGCAATAATGTTTTTCAAATCATGAACGACAAAGGCAGACAACCGATTGAACCCTTCGAACTGACGTGCTTCGATCAGGCGGTTGGCGGTCTCTTCGACCATCAAAAAACTGGCGGCCTGGCGGCTGGCAGTCTTCAGAACATCGTAAACTTCCCAATTGCATTCAAATTTTGCCCTTGGCTGGTTCAACAGCACAATCGCCCACAGAATGTCACCGTGAAATAATGGGATCAACAACCAACCATCCCGGTCGCCCTCAAGCCAGACCGGCAATGCCAGATCCTTATATTTCTCAGGATTTTCCCTAAATTCCTGCAAATCCACGATCCAGCCTGTGCGCTGCAAAAAATCAACCAACTGATCATCATCGGACAACCAGAATACTTCAGTGGTGGGATCTCCCCATCGGGCCTTCAACAAATACTTACCCGCTTCGTTTTTTGCCCACAGAAAACCGGAAGGGCTTTCCACCAAGTCACCTAGCGCCTTGATAACGCGTTCTCCCAAAGACATCTGACTCTCCTGCTGGGAGAGTTCGTTGGTTATTCGTAACCATTCCTTACGATAGTCATACCGATAATTAAAGAAATGCTTGTTCAGGAAGACCCACAACTGGGCTCTGGCCTGGCCAGAGAAGAGGATGACCAATAGAATCAGTGCACCTCCTGCCAGTAAGGTAACCTGGAGGACATGCCCCCACTCTCCTCCATAGATCTTGACATAGTAACCAGCGGTTGCCATGAGCAAAAGGTATAACCCTGCAGCCAGGACAACGGTCGAGTGAAATACGAAATCGCGGGAAATGAATGCATTCAATGACCAATCAGGATTACGAGCTGCCGTGACCGCCAACAATGGCACCAGCAAGGCACTGATCAGCCCCCTCGCAGCCCAGAGATTGGCGTCCAGATGCCTAAACAACAGGGCATCGGCATACATATAAAATTCAAAGGCAAACATGCCTCCAAGACCGAGGCAAAGGAATTTGATATACCAACGCAAGTCCGAACGGGTATTGCGGTACAGCTGCTCCAGCAACACCATCCCGGCCAGGGTTAGAATCAATTGCCCCATCAGGGGCAGCTCAGTGATTAAAAGCCCCGGCCACCAGGATTGCAGATAAGGACTGACCCAGCTGTATAGTATTGACGTTGCTGCCATACCATAGCTGCCCAGCTGGATCAATTTCCATAGTCTCTGTTGACGGATCTGTCTTGGCGCCAGCCTTAGCAGGAAGATCACCCAGAACAGGAGATGGACGACCTCCAATGACCAGATCAGTGACATGGGCATTGAACGGTAGGCGGCCTGCCAGGCGTTAGCCGCACTCCAGGCCACCATCCCTCCGACGGCAAGCAGTAGCAACCCCCCCTGCGCGCGACCGTGCCATGAGACGATCAACATGGCAAACAAGAGCAGGTATGCCAAAACACCAATAGAGTAACTCGTCAAAACAACGATACTACTCATTTCAACGCGCCCCCTGACCCCATAACACCACCTCGACTGTCCGGAGCATAATCAGAAAATCAAGGAGCAAACTGTAGTTCTTGACATAATAAAGATCGTACTGCAGCTTTTCCAAGGTATCTTCCTCATTTTCTGCATAGGGATAGCAGACTTGGGCCCATCCCGTAATCCCAGGCTTGACCCGAAGCCTTTCAACGTAATAGGGAATGGTTTCTGCGAACTTGTCCACGAACTCAGGCCTCTCCGGCCTTGGACCAACAAAACTCATGTCCCCTTTGAGCACGTTCCACAACTGGGGTAGCTCATCGATACGGGTCTTGCGGATG
>JALVSV010000413.1 GCA_027024125.1 Methylothermaceae bacterium
AGGACTGGCCAGCAATCGTTCCATCGCCTGGGGTATCGCGCAGGCAATGCATCGGGAAGGCGCAGAGCTGGCATTTACCTACCAGAACGACAAACTCAAGGATCGGGTGGGTAAGTTGGCTGCTGAATGCGGCTCTGATCTCACGGTAGCCTGTGACGTCAGCAGTGATGAGGAGATTCAGGGGGTGTTCGATTATCTGGGGCAACATTGGGACGGTCTGGATGTGATCGTCCATTCCGTGGCGTTTGCTCCGCGCCGGGCACTGGAAGGGGACTATCTGGAATCGGTGGACCGGGAAGCCTTCCAGATTGCCCAGGACATCAGTTCCTACAGTTTTGCGGCCCTGGCCAAGGCAGGACGGCCCATGTTGCGGTCGGGAGGTGCATTGCTGACCCTGAGTTATCTGGGCGCCGAAAGGGTCATTCCCAATTACAATGTCATGGGTGTGGCCAAGGCCAGTCTCGAGGCCAATGTGCGCTATATGGCATCGTCCCTGGGACCGGAAGGCATCCGGGTCAATGCCGTATCGGCGGGCCCTATCCGTACCTTGGCCGCTGCCGGAATCAGCAATTTTCGTGAAATGCTCAACAAGGCCGAATCGGCGGCGCCGCTACGCAAGAATGTGACCATCGAGGAAGTGGGCAACACGGCGGCCTTCCTGTGCTCTGATCTGGCTTCCGGAATCACCGGTGAAGTGCTGTATGTGGATGCCGGTTATCACATCGTCGGTCTGGCATTCGAGGTTTGATTCCCGGCGGCGCAAAGCTTCCCTGTTTTCAGCAGGGCTTCGAATGACCTGGCCGGCATGGGTTTGCCAAACAGATAGCCTTGGCCTTCATCACAGCCGCACCTTTTGAGTCGGTTCAACTGCCCCTGGGTTTCGATGCCCTCAGCCAGGGTCTTGAGGTGCAGGCTGTGACCAAGGCTGATAATGCCGCATACCATGGCAGCGCTTTGTGGGTCGTGTTCGATGGGGGTAATGAAGGAACGATCCAGTTTCAAGGTGTCCAGAGGGAAGCGGCGCAAGTAGGTGAGGGAAGAGAAGCCGGTACCGAAATCATCCAGGGCCAGCAGGATGCCAAGTCGTTTTAATTGCTCCAGGGTCCGGGTGGTGTGTTCGATATCGAGCATGGCGACGGACTCGGTGATTTCGAGTTCGAGCAGCTGGGGATCTATGGGATAGGTCTGCAGGATACGGCTTAGCAGTTCCGGTAGTTGTTGCTGGTGGAACTGTTGTGCGGAAATATTGACTGCCAGGCGTACCGGTCCCATCGAGTCTCGCTGCCAGCTGAGGAGTTGCTGACAGGCCTGCTGCATGATCCAGTCGGTGATTGGGCCGATGAGACCGGCTTCTTCGGCCAACGGGATGAAGTCTTGGGGATTGAGTAGCTGATATTCCGGATGGTGCCAGCGCAGGGTGATCTCCGCTCCGCACAAACGTTCATCATCAAGGCAGATCTGGGGCTGGAAGTAGAGTTCCAATTCATCGTGATCGATGGCGTGACGGAGGTAGCCTTCCAATGCCAGGGGTTGGGAAATGGGGGGCTCGAAGTCGGGCCGATAGCGGCACCAAGTGTTTCCGCCCTTCTTTTTGGCGTGTTGCAGGGCCAGATCTGCGGCGTGGAGCAGTGTTGCGACATCCTTACCGTCTTCGGAACAGATACTGAATCCAACGCTGACAGTGACGCAACACTCGCGATGATCGACGTAGATGGGATGGTGAAGCGCCTCCAACATTGAAATTGCGATCTGCTGGGGTTTTGCACTGTCATGGGCCACGAGTGCAAAGGTATCGGCCTCAAACCGGTAGAGCTGTGTCGATGCGGGCGTCTGATCCAATTCTGAAACCAGTCGGTCTGCGACGGCTACCAACAACTTGTGACAGCTGAGATAACCGAGGCTGCCGATAAACAGTTTGAAACGGTCGATATTGATTAGAAAGACGGCGATCGTGGCCGTTCGTTCACGAGTCATCAGGTGGGCCAGATCCTGTTGAAAAAGCTGTTGATTGGGGAGTTTTGTGATCGGGTCGTGTTCTGCCTGCCATTTCAGTATGCGGATCACCAGGAAGGTCAGCAACGAGCGCAGGATCGCGATAAAGAGCAGGAATGCCAAAAAAGTGATGATGGTGGCCGATTGGTTGCGTATCACACCAATCAGCAACGCCACTAAGGACACAATGATCAAGAGATCCAGGACCGCCGTCATGATACTCAGCGAGCGATGATGGAGTTTTCCGGTCACCTCTTTGTTTCCTTGTACGTGAGAAAACTCCATTGTAGCGGTCGTCAAAAGGGAAATCTTCTGTTTCTCCGGGAACAGTCGCTACATGATATACTTCTATACTTGATTTCGGGGGCCGGAGAATTAACCTGGCCAGTCTGCAAATTTGGTGTTTAGGGGCAATTTGCTGTCATGAAATGGCTCAATCTTGGCTTAATCCGTCTGTTTGAATTCATCACCCTGCTTTTGTATTCGTTCTTTGTGTTGACTTACTTTGGGGCGTTCCTGCTCATTCCGCTGGACATTCTCTCCCTGCTGATCAGCGGCGGTGAGGTGATCGGGCTCCCCGGCCTGTTGAGCATCCCAGTGGCAGGTACCGTGACCGGTTATCTGTGTTATCTGGTCTACAAGATGCCTGGCCTGTTACAGGCGATAATCAGCGGTGGGCTCGAACTGACCAACGCGGGAAATCTCCAACTGCGTCACCTTGAAGAGATCGCCGCGAAAATGAACGGCGGCGGTACCGGGGATGTGACTGTTTCCAATGCTTGATGCGGGTTACTGGCTGAGTTGTTCTGGTGATGCCTAGAATTTTTCTGCTGACCCTGGTTTTTTTCCTGACGGCCGCATCTGCGGCCGTTTTTCAATGGTATGACGACAAAGGGGAGGCTCATTACAGCGACAGGGTTCGGCCTGGCGCCAAGAAGATTCAACTGCCACCCGAGGTCGTCTATACCAAGGTCGAATACGTTTACGATGGGGATACGGTAAAGCTACAGGATGGTCGCAAAGTCCGGCTCATCAATATCAACGCGCCTGAAATAGAAACCCCGCGTAAACGGGGGGAACCAGGGGGGGAGGAGGCCCGGAAAAGGTTGCTGGATTGGGTGCAGGGGCAAAAGGTGCGGCTGGAGTTCGATCGGGAACGCCAGGACAAATATGGTCGTACTTTGGCTTATCTTTTCAATCAACAGCCTATGCATTTGAATCGAGAGCTGGTGCGTGAGGGTTTGGCGATAGCCAACATCCATCCACCCAACTTCAAGTACCTGGACAGTCTGCTGGAAGCCCAGGCGAAAGCTGAGAATGAAAAACGTGGCATTTGGGGAATGGCGTACTATGCCGCCAAACCGATTGAAA
>JALVSV010000414.1 GCA_027024125.1 Methylothermaceae bacterium
GTCCAGGAATGCCTGGCGAAGGGGCAGGGTCTCCTTGCCGACGGTGACCTGTTCGTCGCCGCTGAATTTCAGCGCGGTCAGCAGGTCTTCCACATAGGCAGGGTTGTTGGAGGGATAGACGCCCAGTGCGTCTCCCGGTTCATAGATGAGCCCCGAACCCTCCAGGCCCATTTCTATGTGCCGGGTCTCCTTGGCTGAGCCTTCGCCGTTGAGATTGATATTGACCATCACCGGAGCAGGGAAGGGGTTGGTCTTGCTGTAACCGGTCTTCTTCTTTGCCGCAGGCGCTGCCGCTGTACCCGTTCCGGATGTTCCCGCCAATTCCTGGTATTTCTCCAATACCTGGGTCATCCATTCTTCGGCAGGCTCCTCGAAATCCACATCGGCATCGACCCGGTCCATGATTCGTTCAGCTCCCGCCTTTTCCAGGTATTGGTCGAAATCCTTACCGGTCTGGCAGTAAAACTGATAACTGCTGTCGCCCAGGGCGAATACGGCATACTTGATCTTGTCCAGTGGTGGACCCGAATAATCCTTCAGGTAGGCATGAAGCTTCTCGGCGGCCAGGGGTGGATCGCCTTCGCCGTGGGTGCTGACGATGACGAAGAGGATCTGCTCCTTCTCCAACTCTTGTGGATCGAACTCCTCCATGTCCACCACCCTGGCGTTGAATCCCTTTTCGGTGGCCATTTCCATCAGGGTTTCGGCGATTCCCTCACCGTTTCCGGTGTGGGAGCCATAGAGGATGGTCATCAGTGGCAGATTGGCAGGTATCTGGGTGCTGGGCGCCTGGGCTCCGGCAGGCATACCGCAAAGGGCCGCGAAGTAGCCACTGAGCCAGGCAGCCTGGGTGGGCGATAAGGGTTCTCGCAGCACCGTATTGAGGAATTCCACCTGCTGAGGGGTCAGCGGGCAGCCTGGTTGACCGGTCAGTGCCTGCTCCGGGACCGTGGTGGCAGGGGCACGGGCCATCAGGGTACCGTCTTCTGCCACGGGTCCTTCGATCTCAACTTCCAGATGCTTGGAGGAGGGCATGCCGGTGCCTGCGGTATCGTCATCCATGAACAGGCTGGAGACCGGTCCATAGGCCATGAAGGCCAGCCCTGGGGTGGCGTCGTCCCCTTTGCGTTCCTTACAGGCGACGACCGCTTCCTGGCCGTCAGCGGACCTGATCCGGACCCGGTCGCCTTTCTGCAGGCCCCATTTCGCCATGTCCTCGCGGTGCAGTTCGACGGTCGAAGTCTCGTTGACATAGTCCTTTTTCAGCTTCCCTGCATTGAGGGACGTGCCTTGACGGCTGGTGCGAACCGGTATCAGGGTGATGCGTTCGGCCATATTGTTCTCCCGGCGGAATGTGATTTCGTTCCTGGCAATGCTGAAAAAATATACGGTATTTTGAGGAAATAGAAAAATTCGTGTTGAAAAATAACCTCAGTTTGGTTAAAAGTGAAGCCTCGCAGGGTAGATACAGGCCATTGCGATCATCGACTGGATAAAACCCGGAGGGGAAGCGCCATGAGTGAAGCCAAGACCATCAACAATGCCGTCTGTACCTTTTGCGGGTGTGTTTGTGATGACATCGAGCTGGTGGTCTCCCCCGACGGCAAGAGCATCACCCGGGCGGGCAACGCCTGTGAACTGGGGCGGGCCTGGTTCCTGGAACACAAGATCGAGGACTATCCGGTGGCGTTGGTCGATGGCAAAGAGGCCTCGGTTGAAGAAGCAGTCGATGCGGCTGCCCGGATTTTGGTCGAGGCCAAATTTCCTGCGGTTTACGGGCTCAGCGATACCACCTGCGAGGCACAAAAGGAGGCGGTGGCCATCGCCGATTTCGTCAATGGCAACATCGACACCACCACCTCGGTCTGTCACGGCCCCAGTGGCATGGCTTTCCAGGGAACCGGTGAAAGCACGGCGAGCCTCGGGGAGATCAAGAACCGTGCCGATTTCATCATGTATTGGGGTGGCAACCCGGTCGAGGCCCATCCCCGGCATTTCGAGCGCTATTCGGCCAAGGCCAAGGCTGCTTATTTACCCAATGGCCGCGCCGACCGGACCATTGTGATGGTGGACGTGCGCAAAACCCGCAGTGCCTCGGAGGCCGATATTTTCCTTCAGGTCAAGCCGGGCAGCGACTTCGAGGTCCTGTGGGCGCTCAGGGCTCTGGTGCGGGGCAAGTACGTCGATGACAGCATCGAGGAGCGTACCGGTATCGCGCTGGAGACCTTGCAGGATCTGGTCGAGCGGATGAAGAACTGTAATTTCGGGGTGATCTTTTTCGGCATGGGGCTGAGTATGACCCGGGGTCGCCATTTCAACGTCTCGGCGCTGTTGGCCCTGGCCACGGACCTGAATGCCTTCACTCATTTCGTTGCCAATCCGGTCCGGGGACACGGCAACGTCACCGGGGCGGACAACGTGGTCTCCTGGCAGACCGGTTATCCCTTTGGGGTCAATTTCAATCGCGGTTATCCCCGCTTCAATCCGGGAGAGTTCACCACCGTGGACGTATTGGCCCGCGGTGATGCGGATGCCTTGCTGGTGATCGCCAGCGATCCTGCCGCCAATTTTCCCCGCCGGGCGATTGAACACCTGAAATCCATTCCGGTGATCACCCTGGATCCCAAACCCACCCGTACCAGCCAAGTGGCCAAGGTGGCTTTCACTGTCGCCGCCTATGGTATCAACGTGCCAGGTACCGTATACCGGATGGACAACGTGGCCTTGCCCTTGAGGCCGGCATTCGAATCCCCCTATCCCTGTGACGAGGAGATCCTGCGGGCGATCAAAGAAAGGGTGTGTGAGCTGAAAGGGATTGGACGCAGACATGTGGCTTAGATATTTGACGCGGAGGTTGCGTAGTTTTTGCAAAACTGATTTTCTCTGCGTTCCTCGTGTCTCTGCAGTGAACGTTCTTGAATCTCTCACGGTAACGATCATGAAGACCCCGTTCTCACCCCGAGGCATTAAAGAACCACCGAGGAAGCAGGGTGTTGGTTTGAGGGCGTACATGGCCTGGACGGCCATGTCCGAGTTTCCATGGACGGATTTACAGCGCTCCGAAAACCAATGCCCTGCTTCCTCCCACAATATTTCACGGTAACTTAAGGAAAATCCATGGCTTCCGAGCTGAAAATCATCAATGGCAAGGTTTACGATCCCATTAACGACATCGACGGTGAGATCCGTGACGTCTGTATCCGCGGCGGTAAGATCGTTGATAGCGTGGGGGAAGATGCCAAGGTCATTGATGCCAGTGGCAAGGTGGTGATGCCTGGAGGGGTCGATATGCACTGCCACATCGCCGGGCACAAAGTGAATCTGGCCCGTAAATTCCAGCCCGAGGATCATCGCCGTGA
>JALVSV010000415.1 GCA_027024125.1 Methylothermaceae bacterium
GCTCGATTTTGTGGGCTCCGCCTCGGTGGAGGACGATGTATCCCGGGTTGCCGCCACCATCGCCCACACCATCGGTTTCGATGTGGTGGAGCGGGAGCAGTTGCCCAACTGGTCGGAGGCCCTGCGTAGTCTCATCCTGCAAATTGAAGAGGCCGGGGTGCTAGTGATGGTCAGCGGGGTGGTGGGCAGCAACACCCATCGACCCTTGCGCGTGGAGGAGTTCCGGGGCTTCGCGCTTGCCGATGCGCTGGCGCCGCTGATCTTCATTAACGGCAAGGACAGCAAGGCTGCGCAGATGTTCACCCTGGCCCATGAACTGGCTCATCTCTGGATCGGCGAGAGTGGCGTCTCCGACAGTCAGGCGGCCACCCGGCCCGATGAGGTCACGGAACGCTGGTGCAACTCGGTGGCGGCGGAGTTGCTGGTGCCGCTGGAAGCGCTGCGCCGGGTCTATCAACCGGATCGCGAGTTGGAAGGGGAGCTGCAACGTCTTGCCCGCCACTTCAAGGTCAGCACCCTGGTCATCGTTCGCCGCCTGTTCGATCTGGGTGCATTCGATGAAGAAATGCTATGGCGCATCTACCGCGAGGAGCTTGAGCGGGTAAGGGCACTGGCCACACGCGAAGGTGGCGGTGGCGATTTCTACAACAGCCTCGGCGCGCGGGTCAGCAAGCGTTTCGCCTCGGCCGTGGTGGGCAGCACGCTGGAAGGGCAGACCCCGTTTACCGATGCCTTCCGCATGCTGGGGATCAAAAAGAGCGCCACCTTCTATGAAGAGGCGCGGCGTCTGGGGCTGCACGGATGAGCTATTTACTGGATGCCAACGTCTTCATGGCGGCCAACAATCTACACTACGGGCTGGATTTCTGTCCCGCGTTCTGGGATTGGCTGATCCGCGAAAATGACCGGAAAAATGTGTTCAGCATCGAGAAGGTGGGTGATGAAATCGAGGCCGGTGGCGATGAGCTTTCGGAGTGGGCGAAGGATGTGGGCGGGGCGCTGTTTCTCAAGCCCGATGAGGAAGTCCTGAAGGGAATGGGCAAAGTCAGTCAGTGGGTCACCGAAAACGGCTACACGCCCGCGGCGGTGAACACTTTCCTGCAGGTAGCGGATTACTGGCTGATAGCCCATGCCCTGGCGCATGGCCACGTTGTGGTGACCCATGAAAAACCCGCGGACACACCGCACAAGGTCAAGATTCCCAATGTCTGCGTAGGATTGGGTGTCAAAGTGATGACACCGTTCGAGATGCTGCGTCACGAGCGGGCGCGGTTTGTTCTGGATAAGCAATAATGGACAGGCACACCGCAGAAACGCTATTACAAATTGCCGTCGGCGACCCAAGGGCCCATTTTCGACCTGGCCAGTGGGAAGCAATCGACGCACTGGTCAATCACCGCCGGAAACTGATGGTGGTTCAGCGCACGGGTTGGGGCAAGAGTTCGGTGTACTTTATCAGTACACATATCTTGCGTGACCGTGGCGCAGGGCCGACAGTGATCGTTTCACCGCTATTGGCGCTGATGCGTAACCAGATAGAGGCTGCCGACCGGCTCGGGCTTCGGGCGGAGACTATCAATTCTACCAATCAGGACAATTGGCCCGAGATTCAGCAGGCAATGTTGGCCAATCAGGTAGATGCAATCCTGATCTCTCCGGAGCGTTTGTCCAATGAATCCTTCGTCGAGGAGGTTCTGCTCCCCATTGCAGACCGTGTCGGGTTGCTGGTTGTGGACGAGGTCCACTGTATCTCGGATTGGGGACACGATTTCCGACCGGATTACCGGCGGCTGGTCAATGTATTGCGCCAGATGCCGCCGAATATGCCCGTGCTTGGAACGACGGCAACCGCCAACAATCGCGTGATTCAGGATGTTCAGACGCAACTTGGGGACATTGAGATTCAACGCGGGACATTGGTGCGGGACAGTCTGGCTCTGCAGACATTGCGGTTGCCTGATCAGGCATCGCGTCTGGTCTGGCTGGCACGGCATATTCCGGAATTGCCGGGTACGGGTATCGTCTATGTGCTCACCAAGCGTGATGCCGAACAGGTGGCGGCTTGGCTGAATCAGCAGGGTATTGTGGCGAGGGCCTATTACAGCGGTGTCGTGCATGAAGATTTTGAGAACAGCGACCAGTACCGGCAACACCTTGAAGACCTGCTCCTCCGAAATGAGATAAAAGCGCTGGTCGCGACTACGGCATTGGGCATGGGGTACGACAAGCCGGACCTGGGGTTTGTGGTTCATTACCAAGCGGCTGGTTCCGTGGTGGCGTATTACCAGCAGGTGGGCCGGGCCGGACGGGCAATCGATAAGGCGTACGGCGTGCTGCTCTCGGGTGGGGAGGATGAGGACATTCACGAATATTTCCGTCGCAGCGCTTTTCCTGATGAGCGGGACGTGAATGCAATCCTGGAAGCATTGGCAGACCATGACGGCTTGTCCGTCCCGCAGCTCGAACAATATCTCAACCTTAGGCGTGGACAGATAGACAAGGTATTGAAGATCCTCAGTGTGGAAAACCCGGCACCCGTAATCAAGCAGGGCAGCCAATGGCGCCGGACACCCGTCCCATTCAGCATGGATCACGAGCGTATCGAACGCCTGACCCGGCAACGGGAGCTCGAATGGCAAGAGATGCAGGATTATATCGACAGCAAGGATTGCCTCATGGCCTATCTGCGGAATGCCCTGGATGATCCGGCAACCGAGGCCTGCGGTCAATGCGCAGTTTGCCAAGGTGAACCGGTTGTGGGCATAGATGTGGACCGGACGTTGGCGATTGCCGCAGCTCAATTTCTTAAGGCTGCGGAGATGCCCTTCAAGCCAAAGAAGCAGGTGGCAGCCGGCGCGTTCCCGGTGTATGGATTTCGAGGTAACCTGCCTCCTGCGCTTCAGGCATCAGAAGGGCGGATACTCTCCCGTTGGGGTGATTCCGGTTGGGGCGGGCTGGTGGCTGAGGATAAACATGCCGGTCATTTCCGGGATGAATTAGTGGAGGCCATCGCGGAAATGATCGAGCGACGTTGGCGGCCGGATCCCGCACCTGGCTGGGTGACTTGCGTGCCATCACTCAGGCATCCGGATCTGGTGCCCGATTTTACCCGGCGACTTGCCGCCAGGCTTGGGTTGCCCTTCGTGGACGCCATTCACAAGAAGATCGACAACGAACCACAGAAGAACCAGCAGAACCGTTTCCACCAGTGTCGAAATCTGGATGGCGTATTCGAAATTTCTGGAGGGATTCCTGATGCGCCCGTGCTGTTGGTGGATGATATCATCGATTCCGGATGGACGGTTACCGTGCTTGCTGCCTTGCTGCGGCAGGCGGGGGGCGGCGTGGTTT
>JALVSV010000416.1 GCA_027024125.1 Methylothermaceae bacterium
CGTAGATCCGTTCCTTTCCATTGCCGTTCAGCCCAGCTCAAATCATCGGATTCTGGCGTTGGCAAACGCCGGGGATCGACCCCCAAAGGTACGACCGAGGTCTTGTCCATCCAACGTTGCAGCGGTACGCTCGAATCCCGGTAGGGAATGGAAGTGGCGATGATTCGCACACTGCGTGACAACAGCATCCACTCCAAAGGTTGATATGCCTGATAGGCCCATGCCAGCCGCTTGTCGATACTGGATGCCACGACATCGGAATGCCAGTGAATCACCCAAGGAATTTTACGGGCGGAAGGAACCGCCAGGGCCCAGAAAGCGGACATGTTCGGCACATGAATGTGTAACAACTGGGGATCAAATGTCCGTATCATGGCATCCAGCCATAGTGGAAAAGAAGGACTGAACGGCACATAAAGAAGCTTCCCATAGGTGGGGGCCCGCCATACCATCTGGGGAAAGCGTTGCCGCTCCGGCTTGTCGTGGGCATGCACCAATGCCGCCGCATCAATACCTTGCTGCTGTTGCACAGGCAACAGGTCACCGAGAAAACTCTCGATCCCTCCAGGACACGGTGGATAGTATTTACCGAGGTGCAGTACGCGCACGAAGCTTTTTCCTCAACAGATATTCTGCCAGCGCCAGTTTTTCTTTGGCTTTACGATGGCCTGGAGACTTTTTCAGGATTGTCCGATAGATGATTGCAGCCTCCCGAAATTTACCCTGAACCCCCAGAGATTCGCCCAGATAGAGCATGGCATTCAGGTTATCCGGATAGATTTCGACGGCCTTGCGATAATATTGCTCCGCAACCGGATACTGCTTGCGGGCATAATAGACGTCCCCCTTGGTCATCCACAGGTTGGAACGCGATTCACCGCGCAGTGGTTTGGTAAGCCATTCGTCGGCCAATTGCAGGGCCCGCTCGTAGTATCCGTTCATATAGTAGGCGATGGCCAGATTGACGATGTCAGTTTCCGGTAGATGCTCGGGTATCGGCCAAGGGGTACTGTCGACGATCTCCCGGCTCAGTGCCAGGGCTTCCCGATTCTTTCCGATATCGAAATACGCATTGGCCAGTTCCATTTTTGGTCGTAATGAGTCCGGTTCCCTGGCCACATTGTCCTGCCAGAATCGCACCGGATCGCGCCACAGCTGGTTTCGCTGCCAGGTCAATAGCGCCAGCACAATCAGGATGACAACCGTCGTTCCCTGTAACCACACCCGCCGGACAGAAAACCTTCGCGGTATCTCCACCGCCAAAATCCAGCCAAGAGCCAATACCAGGCCGCTGTTGGGCAAATAGGTGCGGTGCTCGAACACCAGATCGCGGATTGGCAGTACAGACGACTCCACAACATGGGCGACGTAATAGAACAACACCCCCAAAGCAGGTACTGGATAGCGGCGCAAATAAACCAGTGCACCACCGATCAGCACCAAGTGGCCAAGAGCAGCCGTGATGACCAGCCAGTCACTCCAGCCAGCTGCCTGATGCAAGGAGTAATCGAGTCGCAGCCCCAAGGGAAAGAAGAACAGGCGTAGATACCAGCCGACCACCTTGACCTGGGCAGCCAGATATTCACTGCGACTGAACCAGGTGGTTTCGCGGGTCAGGCGATCGAGTTGGTCCAACCAAGGCAGATCGACCCAGTTCATGGCAGCCAGGGTGACCAAAGCGGCAGCCACCAGCATGAATATCAGGGACAGAAGAACAGGACGGGGATGCTTGGCCGGAAAGAAGGCCAGCTCCAGCAACAGCAATGTCAACGGCAAAGTGGCAGCATTTTGCTTGCTCAGGATCGCAGCCACAGAAGCAAGGATCAGACTGGCAGCCCAGACCATCCGGGAAATACCTCCGCTGGCCAGCCGGAGCTTCAGATAAAACGTCATGGCCAGCAGGTAGAACAACGCCGCGAACAAAGCTGCCCGTTGTACGATGTAGGTTACCGCCTGGGTCTGTAGTGGATGGAGTGCGAACAGCATCGCTGCCAGCAAAGGCCACAGGATCAGGTCTTTACCACTCAGCCTACCCTTGACAGCCGGCGTCATGCTGAGCGTTCTGGCAAGCCACCAAACGCTCAGGGACGCCAGACAATGACCGACGATATTGACTGCGTGGTACCCGGCTGGCTGGAGCTGGTGGAATTGATAATTCAGGGCCAAGGAGGCATAGGGCAAAAAACGCATCGGTTCCGACCGCCACAGCTTGGCCCAATCGAGGGAGTGAACGGTGTGATTGATCCGGATCGAAAGGTGATCGTCCAGGTAGAAGGGAACATCCAACGTGTGCCCGTACACCACCAGCACGGAGATGATGATCAGGAAACACTGGAAAGTCGTTGTCGTCAATAATTTCAAGACCAGACGGCACACACAAGGAAAAGGGAGTCGGCGGAACCTTCCACGATAACGATCATGAAAACCCCGTTCTCACCCCGAGGCAAGAAAAAACCACCGAGGAAGCAGGGTGTTGGTTTGAGGGCGTACATGGCCCGGACGGCCATGTCCGAGCTTCCATGGACGGATTTATAGCGTTCCGAAAACCAATGCCCTGCTTCCTCCCACAATAGATAACGGTAAGGAACATGAACCCAGCGCTTCACCCAGAAGCATGAAAGTACCACTGTGAGGGGCACGGGCGTTGGTATGAGAGCGTAAACGGCCTGGATGGCCGTTTCCGAGCCCCCATGGATGGGTTTACGGCGTCTCGAAAACCAATGCCCGTGCCCCTCCCCAAACTTTCACGGTAGGAAGGAAAGGCTAGCAGACAACTTCCCCAGCGACAAATAATTTGCCATAATCACCAAAATCCATCATGTCACATTTCATGGTTATCAGTGGTACGACCGGTGTAGTCGCCATCTGAGCCGGCCATGTTCACCAATGAACAACCCTTAAGTCACACCCATCCATTTATGTTCAGACTGAAATTTCTCGTACCCCTCGGGCTTTTTCTCGCCCTGGTGATCCTTTTGGCGGTCGGTCTTGGCCTCAATCCCAGAGAAGTCCCATCGCCCCTCATAGGCAGGCCCGCCCCACCCTTCGAATTGCCTTTGCTGCAAACACCGGAGCAGACGGTTTCACCTGAGATCTTCAAAGGCAGGGTGAGCCTGTTCAATGTCTGGGCCTCGTGGTGCGTGGCATGCCGACAGGAACACCCCTATTTGCTCAAACTGGCACAGGAAGGGGTCACTATCTATGGTCTGGATTACAAGGATACCCGTAAAGCGGGCCTACTCTGGCTCAACAGGCTTGGCAATCCTTATCAGTCCGTGATGTTCGACGAATCTGGCAAAGCCGGAATCGACTGGGGAGTCTATGGGGTACCGGAAACCTT
>JALVSV010000417.1 GCA_027024125.1 Methylothermaceae bacterium
CGATGGAGAGCTTTCGGGGTCTCGGCTTGGAGAAAGGTCTCGAAATTTTGGCCAAGGTCAAGCGGGAATTCGGTGTGCCGGTGCTCACCGACGTGCATGAGTACACGCCTTTGGAGGAAGTGGCCAAGGTGGTGGATGTGCTTCAGACTCCGGCTTTTCTGTGCCGGCAGACCGATTTCATTCAAAACGTCGCCAGACAGGGGTTGCCGGTCAACATCAAGAAAGGCCAGTTCCTCGCGCCCTGGGATATGAAAAATGTAGTCGCCAAGGCAAAGGCGACCGGCAACCAACAGATCATGGTGTGTGAACGCGGCTACACTTTTGGATACAACAACCTGGTGGTGGATATGCGCTCTCTGGCGGTGATGAGGGAGACCCGGTGCCCTGTGGTTTTTGATGCCACCCATTCGGTCCAGCTGCCTGGTGGCCAGGGAAGTGTTTCAGGCGGTCAGCGTGAATTCGTGCCGGTATTGGCTCGTGCGGCAGTGGCTGTTGGTGTGGCGGGGTTGTTCATGGAGACGCATCCCAACCCCGAAAAAGCCTTGAGTGATGGTCCCAATGCCTGGCCCCTGGGCAAAATAGAAGCGTTGCTGGAAACGCTGCGATCCTTGGATCAGACAGTGAAACAGAGTCCACTGCTGGAAGAGACCCTTTAATTGTACTTTCATTTCTTAAGGAGACGACATGGCGAAAATCGTTGAAATTCATGCCCGCGAGATTCTGGATTCTCGAGGCAACCCTACTGTTGAAGCCGAAGTCAAACTGGCCTCAGGGGTGGTTGGATGTGCAAAGGTGCCATCGGGTGCATCCACTGGTGCCCGTGAAGCAGTCGAACTACGAGACGAGGACCCAAACAGATATCTGGGGAAAGGGGTCCTCAAGGCGGTTGGCCATGTCAATGGTGAGATCCGCGAAGCGCTTCTGGGGATGGATGCCGCCGAGCAGTCTGCCCTGGATGCCAGAATGATCGAACTCGATGGTAGCGACAACAAGAGCCGGTTGGGTGCCAACGCGATTCTTGCCGTTTCCATGGCTGCAGCCCACGCCACGGCCCAGGATGGCAACATTCCCCTCTATGTCTATCTGAAAGATTGCGACACCTGGCGTTTGCCGGTGCCCATGATGAATATCATCAATGGAGGCGCCCACGCTGATAACAACGTGGATTTTCAGGAATTCATGATCCTTCCCGTAGGCGCACCGAGTTTCCGGGAAGCCCTGAGATATGGTGCGGAGGTCTTCCACCATTTAAAAACGGTGCTGAAAAAGCGCGGTTACAATACTGCGGTAGGTGACGAAGGTGGTTTCGCCCCCAATCTCTCTTCCAATGAGGAAGCGCTTCAGGTCATCATCGAGGCCATCGAGAAGGCCGGATACAGGCCGGGAGAAGAGATCGCCCTCGGGTTGGATGTCGCCAGCTCCGAATTCTATAAGGATGGCAAGTACGTGCTTGAATCGGAGAACCGGAGTTATGATGCTGCGGCGTTTGCCGATTATCTCAATGACTGGGTGCAGCATTATCCCATCATATCCATTGAAGATGGCATGGCAGAGGACGACTGGAACGGTTGGAAGATACTGACAGACAAACTCGGTGGAAAGATCCAGTTGGTGGGCGATGATCTTTTCGTGACCAATCCCAAGATTCTCCAGGAAGGCATAGACAAACAGATTGCCAATTCCGTGTTGATCAAGGTCAATCAGATCGGCACCCTGTCGGAGACGCTGGCGGCGGTGCGTATGGCTCACGATGCGGATTATACCGCCGTGATCTCCCACCGCAGCGGGGAAACCGAGGATGTCACGATTGCTGATCTGGTCGTGGCCTGGGGGACTGGCCAGATCAAGACCGGATCCCTCAGCCGCTCCGACCGTATCGCCAAATACAACCGCTTGCTCAAAATCGAGGAGCAACTGGGCGACAATGCCGTCTATCCCGGACGTTCGGCCTTCAGATACCTGCGGTGAAAGTATCCATTGCGATTCTGGGCCTGATGCTCGTCGCGCTTCAGTACCGTTTGTGGTTTGGGGATGGAGGGGTGATGGAACGCCGTCAGCTCGAGCATCGGGTAGCCAGATTGCAGCAACAGGTACAGGAACGGCAGGAACGTAATCGGTCTCTCGAGGCTGAAGTGCAAGATCTCAAGCAGAATCTTTCTGCAGTTGAAGAGCGGGCCAGACGCGATCTGGGTATGATCAAGAAGGGAGAGACCTACGTCATGGTGGTAGAGGAGAAACCATGAGGCCAAACTGCTACGTTGTGGTGCCTGCTGCAGGAAGTGGCAAGAGAATGGGTGCTGCGGTTCCGAAGCAGTATCTGACATTGGCCGGCAAGCCCGTACTGCAACATACACTGGAACGGTTGTTGGCGGTGGAAGAAATCAGGCATGTCATGGTGGCCCTTGCAGCCGATGATGGAAGGTGGTTGCAACTGCCCGCCGCTTCCCATCCGAGGATACTGACCACTGTGGGAGGCGCGGAACGTGCCGATTCGGTACTGGCAGGGCTCCATGCCCTGGAAGAGATAGCGCAGGATCAGGACTGGGTACTGGTGCACGATGCCGCCAGGCCTTGTCTGAAGCCGGATGACGTGATCAGGTTGCTGGGACACCTGATGGATGATCCCGTAGGCGGAATCCTGGCTCTTCCTTCTGTGGATACGCTCAAACAGGTGGAAGGGGATGCGATCCTTGGAACTCTGGATCGCACCACGGTCTGGCGTGCACTGACGCCACAGATGTTTCGTTATCGCTTGTTGCGAGATGCCCTGGAACAGGCACTGAAAGCAGGTCAGGTGATTACCGATGAGTCGAATGCACTCGAGTATGCAGGGTATCGGCCAAGGATCGTCGAAGGTAGCCCCGACAATATTAAAATTACCCGGCCTGAGGATCTGCCTTTGGCCGAATTCTATTTGGGACAACGATCATGACTTTCCGAATCGGTCAGGGCTATGATGCCCATCGTTTCAAATCAGGCGACCATGTCGTGCTAGGTGGCGAGAAAATTCCATTCGACCGGGGAATGGCGGCTCATTCCGATGGAGATGTGGCCTTGCATGCCCTGTGTGATGCCTTACTGGGAGCCGCTGGCCTGGGGGACATCGGCCGTCATTTCCCGGATTCCGATCCCGCTTTTTCTGGGATCGACAGCCGTGTGCTGCTGCGCAAGGTGGTGGAATTGTTGTCGGAAAAAGGCTATGAGCCTGTCAACGTGGATCTGACTGTCATTTGCCAGGCCCCGAGGTTGGGTGGTCATATCCCGGCCATGTGCGAAAACATTGCCGCCGATCTGGGGTTGACGGTGGACCGGGTCAACGTCAAGGCCACCACCACCGAAAAAATGGGGTTCGAAGGTCGCGGTGAAGGGATATCTGCCCAGGCGGTGGCGCTTTTGAGGGCGGTTTGAGCTCACTGTCACCCGATCTGCCAAGGGCGTATGGCGGTCCCTCCGGTTGTGGGACTTTGAAACTGACCCCCGATGATTTCCAGGTGGAGGAATGCCTGGGATTCGAGCCAGAGGGGGAAGGGGAGCATGTCTTTCTGTGGGTGGAGAAAAAGGGACGCAATACCGACGAGGTGGCAGGAGCAATCGCCCGTTTCTCATCGGTTGCCCACCGGCAGGTCAGCTATGCGGGCTTAAAGGATAAACACGCTCTCACCAGGCAATGGTTCAGCGTACATTATCCCGGCAAAGCGGAGTTGTCTTGGGGAGACTGTCGTGGGGAAGGCTATCGTGTTCTGCGTTGGACCAGGAACCGGCGCAAGTTGAAGCGTGGGGCACTGTCGGGTAACCGGTTCAATCTTCGCATTCGCGATTACTCAGGTGACAGACATCAGGTCGAAGGAATTCTTGTCTTGCTCGGCGATCAGGGAATGCCCAATTATTTCGGTCCCCAACGCTTTGGTCATCAGGCAGGCAACCTGACGCGGGCGAAAGCCCTGTTGATGGGAAAGGAACGTCCCCCAAGCAGACATCGCAAAGGATTGTACCTTTCGGCTGCGCGGGCATTGATATTCAATCAGGTGCTTTCCATCAGGATGGTGCGTGGCGACTGGCAACGTCCTGTTCCCGGAGACCTGCTCATGTTTGATGGTGGTGGAGCGTATTTTCGTGCCGAAACGTTGGATGAGGATATCGTTTCACGGGTGGCAGCGATGAAAATCCATCCCAGCGGGCCCCTGTGGGGCCGGGGCGGTGACTTCGCCTCTTTGGATGCTGGTGACATTGAGCGGCAGGCGGCCAGGTGTTGGCCCGAGTTCGCTTTAGGGTTGGAGCGGATGGGCCTCAAACCTGCACGGCGTGCACTCAGGGTTCGGGTGACAGATCTGGCTTGGTCCTGGGAGGGGAAAGATTTGCGGCTTGAGTTTGCCCTGCCGGCCGGATCCTATGCCACCACGTTACTGAATGAGTTGATGGAAACCGGGAAAATATCCGATGACCTGTGAACACGCTTTCTGGCTCGCCTTGCTTCAGGGATTGACCGAATTCCTGCCTATTTCCAGTTCTGCCCACTTGATTCTGATGCCAAGGATGTTGGGATGGGCCGATCAGGGGCTGGCCTTTGATGTGGCCGTCCATGTGGGAACCTTGACAGCTGTCGTGTTGTATTTCCGCGATGATCTGACGGTGATCGTTCGTGCCTGGCTCAGGTCGTTGTACAGAAGGGAAATGAACGACCATGCGATACTGGGCTGGGGGGTGGTCATAGGCACCATACCAGTGGGTCTGGCGGGACTTTTGGCCAAGGACTGGATCGAGAGCACGTTACGCTCCCCCCTGGTGATTGCTTCGACCACGATCGTCTTTGGCCTGTTGTTAGGCATAGCAGATCGATGGACCCGTGGTAGTCGCCCGTTGCGGCGTCTGAGCTGGTGGGATGCCCTGATCATCGGGATGTTCCAGGCCGTGGCCCTGATTCCAGGGACGTCTCGTTCCGGCATCACCATCACCGGTGGGCTGATGTTGGGCTTCGATCGGGTCAGCGCCGCCAGATTCTCGTTTCTGCTGTCGATACCGGTCATCGTGCTTGCCGGTGGGCTCAAATCCCTGGATCTGATTCGTGCAAAGGTCCCTGTGGACTGGTATCTGTTGTCTTTGGGGGTTGCAGTTTCTGCCTTGGCTGCCTATGGCTGTATAGGGTGGTTCATGCGGCTGCTGGAAAAAACCGGAATGTTGCCTTTTGTCATCTACCGCCTGGTTTTAGGGGGGGTGTTATTCTATCTTTTCTGGCCCTGACGCTTTCTGTGAATGAGTCGGGGGTGGCAGGGCCCCGTCATCTATTCATGCCGGGGCGGGTGGTCTGCTTCGAAAAACGCCGTGAATACTTCCCTGTAGGCTCCACGCCGGCTTCCCTGCCGGCGAGGCTTTCGAATCAGACCACCCGCCCCTTCAATCAGTCCTTTACGTGTTTAAATGACGTGGTCCTGTCGGGGGTGGCAGAAAGCATTGCCTCCTTGCCGTGAAATAGTGTGGGAGGAAGCAGGAAATTGGTTTTCGGAACGCCGTGAATCCGTCCATGGAAGCTCGGACATGGCCGTCCGGGCCATGTACGCCCTCAGACCAACACCCTGCTTCCTCGGTGGTTCTTTCATGCTAGGGTGAGAACGGGGTCTTCATGATCGATACCATGGCTAGTCCAATAGCACATAGAGTGCACCATTTCCGCCGTGAGAGGTCTTGGCCGAACAGAATGCCACCACATAGGGGATCCTGGGAAGCCATTGGTTGAGCGCTGCCTTGAGGACGGGCTTGAAACCTTCGGATCGCCAACCTTTGCCGTGGATGATCAACACACTGCTAAGCCTGTCGTTTTGGCAGTCATGAAGGAACGCATCGAGCATTGGACGGGCTTCAGCTCTGGTGCAGCCGTGCAGGTCCAGGGTGGCCTGAGGTGGAATTTTGCCCTGTTGGAGTTTTTTCAGCAGCCGTGGATCCCTGCCCGGACGCAGATAGCGGATCGTGTCCCCAATGGTCAGTGGATCCGTTGGTGCATCTGTGCTGTCCATTTTTTGATCAGGTGTGTTGGTTCTTGGGGGGTTGTTGATGGACCGATGCTGCCTGGGATCATTCTGGATTTTCCGGATACCTGAAACGGCATTGCGAAACAAAACCTTGTCTTCATCGTCGATACTCATGGCGACAAAACCTCGATACCGAAACGGTGCAGCAGGTCGATCAACTTGATGAGTGGCAGCCCGACCAAAGCATTGGGATCCTCGCCTTCGAAAGCCCCAATCAGTGCGATCCCAAGTCCCTCGGATTTGAAGGCACCCACACAGTCATAGGGTTGTTCGCGGCGTACATAATCCTCGATCTGATGCCGATTCAGTTTGCGAATATGAACCCTGCATACGTCGATGGCATTTAACTGTCTGCCGGTACTGCTGTTAAGAACGCTGATGCCTGTATAGAATCTCAGGCTGCGCCCTGTGGCGGCCTCCAGCTGCTCGACCGCTTCCTCGAAACCACCGGGTTTATGCAGTTGACGGCCCCCCAGCAACGAAACCTGATCGCAGCCGATAATCAGGTGTTGGGGAAACTTTTCCTGGACCGCCCGGCTCTTGGTGCCGGCCAGCCTCATGGCAAGCTGCTCTGGTCCCTCGTTGAAATTGGGGGTTTCATCGATGTCCGGCGCTGAGGTCTCAAAGGGAAGCTGGAGTTTTTCCAGCAGGGTTTTACGATAAGGTGAGCTGGAAGCCAATACCAAAGGAAGTGTTGCCATCGGAGTGCTGCTTCGTTGATCAGTACACATTATTTTGACAGGTTTTGTAGAATACCGATATCATAAATCAATTATGCCAATGCGTTTGCCTGAATTGATCGACCCATTGCTATGTGCGTCCAGAGGGCGCCACTGGCAGGGTAAGCTGAGTCTTTCCAGGATGTCGAGATTGGCCGATATGATCGTTAATCTCGAAGATGAAGTCGATGTGGATCTGAGATTTCATCAGGCCGGAAGAACGCCGATCGTAACAGGTTTTGTGCGGGCTAATATAAAAGTGCAATGCCAACGCTGCCTGGGGCCAGTGAATGTAGAGGTGGACCAGGCAGTGAGCCTGGGGCTGGTGACATCGCTTGAAGAGGGTGATTTGTTGCCTGAGAGCTATGAGCCGTTGTTGCTCGAACAGGAAAGAATCAGGCTGGCAGATATCGTAGAGGATGAATTGATCTTGGCCATTCCCCCAATTCCCCGGCACGAGCATTGTGAAGTTTGCGACATTCAGCAAGAAGAGGTGAAGCGTCCCAATCCTTTTGAGGTGCTGACCAATCTGAAGGCGAAAACCTAAAACCTTATATCAGGAGAGACCAGAAATGGCGGTACAACAGAACCGAAAGACCCGTTCCAAACGCGGGATGCGCCGTGCCCATGATTCCCTCAAGGGCCCAACCCTGTCACAAGATCCTTTGACCGGTGAAACCCATCTGCGCCATCACGTCAGCCCGGATGGTTACTACCGTGGCCGTCGTGTGATCGAGGTCAAGCAGGAAGAACTGGAAGAAGAATAATTCGGCCTGCCTTCCTTTCCCAAAATTATCAACTGGATCACCAACAATGATGAAATCGATTCAAGGGGGAGTTCATGCCTGACCGTGGACCGGTCATCGCGCTCGATGCAATGGGAGGGGATCATGGTCCGGAAGTGACAGTGGCAGCGGCCATAGATTGTCTACGAGACCATCCTGCACTGAAACTCATCCTCGTTGGGCAGGAGCCGGTGCTGCGTGCGCAGTTGAATCGATATGATGACGCTCATCGTGACCGATTGATGATTCATCATGCATCCGATGTGGTTGCGATGGACGACTTGCCTTCCAAGGCATTGCGCAACAAACGCGATTCCTCCATGAGGGTGGCAATCAATCTGGTGCGTGACGGGGAGGCGGATGCCTGCGTCAGTGCCGGCAATACTGGCGCGCTGATGGCTACGGCACGGTTCGTCCTCAAGACCATTCCCGGCGTAGACCGACCGGCAATCATCGTTACCCTGCCTTCTGCACAGGGCCATACCCATATCCTGGATATGGGCGCCAACGTGGACTGTAGTGCTGAACATCTCTATCAGTTCGCTGTCATGGGTTACGAGCTGGTACGGGCGGTGGAGAATAACGATGCCCCTCGTCTGGGTCTGCTGAATATCGGCGAAGAGGAGATCAAGGGCAACGAGCAGGTCAAGCAGGCCTACCGGCTGTTATCCGATTCCTATCTCAACTTTATTGGTTATGTGGAAGGCGATGATATCTTCAGTGGAGGGGTGGATATCGTTGTGACCGACGGTTTCGTCGGGAACGTCGCTCTCAAGACCATTGAGGGATTTGCCCGCTTGTTGGGCCAGAGTCTGAAGGATGCCTTCCAGGTCAACTGGTACACGAAATTGGTGGGAATCCTGGCGGTCCCCGTGTTGAAACCTTTCAAGCGACGTTTCGATCCGCGTCGTTACAATGGAGCGACGCTGCTGGGATTGCGGGGGATCGTGATCAAAAGCCATGGTAACGCAGACCAGAAATCCTTTGCCAATGCCATAAAGATGGCCATGGTTGAGATAGACAAGGCTGTGCCCGCACGAATCGGTGAGCGGGTGACAAGTATTTTTGCCCATGGCCCAAACCCAAAAGATTCGGCATCGTCCTCGGCCCAGGTGAAGAGCGCATGAGGCGTTATGCCCGTATAGCCGGAACGGGTGGATATCTTCCGACAGGGGTGCGCACCAATGACGATATTTCCAAGATGGTGGACACCTCCGATGCCTGGATTATGGAACGCACCGGAATTCGTGAGCGTCATATTGCAGCACCTGACGAAACGGCCTCGAGCATGGGTGAGATTGCAGCACGCCAAGCCATCTCCACAGCGGATCTTCAGCCTTCCGATATCGATCTGATTGTCATGGCGACCAGCACCCCCGACCGGATTTTCCCCAGTTCCGCCTGCATGTTGCAACAGCGATTGGGAATTGGTGTCTGTGGTGCGTTCGATGTGCAGGCAGCCTGCTCCGGGTTTATCTATGCTCTCAGTGTTGCTGATCAATATATCCGTACCGGTGCGGCTACCCGGGCACTGGTGGTCGGCAGCGAGATCAATTCACGTTTGGTCGACTGGAGTGACCGTGCCACCTGCATCCTGTTTGGCGATGGCGCAGGGGCCATCGTGCTTGAAGCCTCGGAAGAACCCGGTGTCCTTTCCACCCACATCCACGCCGATGGTCGGTATCAGGAGTTGCTATATCTGCCCAATCCCGAAATGGGGATCAGTGGTGAACCCGCTTACGTCAAGATGCAGGGTAATGAAGTATTCAAGATCGCCGTCAACACTCTGGGCCGTATCGTCGACGAGACCCTGGCCGCCAACCAGATGGAAAAAACAGATGTCGACTGGCTGGTGCCGCACCAGGCAAACATTCGTATTATTGCAGCGACCGCACGCAAATTGAAGATGCCCATGGAAAGAGTGGTGGTCACCATCGAAACCCAAGGCAATACGTCCTCGGCTTCTGTCCCTCTGGCGCTCAATGAGGCGGTTCAGGATGGCCGGATCAAGCGCGGTCAAGTGCTGTTGATGGAAGCCTTTGGTGGTGGATTCACCTGGGGTTCGGCATTAATCAGGTATTGAAGAATGGAACAACAAAGACCTTATCTTGCTTTTCTGTTCCCGGGGCAGGGATCCCAGTCGGTGGGAATGCTGGCAGAACTGGCCAGGGAGTTTTCCCAGGTTCAGGAGACGTATGCCGAGGCTTCAGAAGCGCTCGGTTTCGATTTATGGCGGCTGACCCAGGAAGGGCCTGCTGAGCAGCTCAACCAGACAGTCAACACCCAGCCGGCCCTGTTGGCAGCAGGCGTGGCGGTATGGCGGACCTGGTGCCAGCAGACCGGCATACGACCCGCCTGGATGG
>JALVSV010000418.1 GCA_027024125.1 Methylothermaceae bacterium
CTCAGCCACCTCTCCGAACTGATCGATTAGGATATCGTAAAGGAGAGGAGATCGCTAGCCTGTTAATTCGTCCTGAAGGGCTCCGTCATCTATTCCAGCCGAGGCAGGTGGTCTGCTTCGAAAACGTCGTGAATACTTTCTTGCTGTGCAGTCCTGCTGCGCAGGAAAGTCCTGCCCAAACTTCCCTGTTTGGTCGCTCGCCCGGCTGCGAAAGTTCACTGGACTTTATGAACCACTTCCCTGTGGTTCACCCATTGGGGCCAGCCTGCGGCTGTTCAAATTTGTTCCCGACAAATTTGTCGGTCCCGACTCGCCCCTGTGGGCTCCGTGCCGGCTTTCCTGCCGGCGAGGCTATCGAATCAGACCACCTGCCTCTTCAATCAGTCCTTATATGTGTTGAAATGACGTGGTCCTGAAGCGTCCTGTCTGGTATGGAGAGGTCTGTGATCTTTTCCGGGTAGATTACCGAGGTCATTGTTCCTGCTGGAGCCACAGGCAGTTTCCGCCACTATCTTCGTCAATGGCACGAAGTCGTTGTTCATGGGCAAGATATTCATCAGCCGGACAGGCGATTGTTTTCAGACTGAAACGGTGAGGCAGGGGCGGGTGACTGGCAGGGGTGTCAGCTCGATGGCTCATAGTGGTTTCTTCTTCCTGGTACAAGGAAAGCTGTCCCCCGGTCATGGCGAGATAAACCATTGCCAGAATTTCGGCGTCGAGCAGGGCGCCGTGTAGGTCCCGATGACTGTTGTCTATCTGGTAACGTTTGCAAAGCGCATCCAAACTGTTTCTTTGGCCGGGGTGTTTGTGTCTGGCCAGTTGAAGCGTATCCAGGATGTGGCAATGATCTTCCATTCTGCCGTAGTTTCGATTCAGCCGGTTCAGTTCGGCATTGATGAAACCGACGTCGAAAGGCGCGTTGTGAATGATCACTTCGCTATCTTTGATGAAATCCAGCAACTTGTCGGCAATGTCGGCAAACAGGGGTTTGTCGGCCAGAAATTGATTGTCGATGCCATGCACCTGTACTGCATCCCGGTCGATCTCCCTTTCGGGGTTGATATAGCAATGGAAACGCTGATCGGTCATTTGCCTGTCGATCAATTCGACGCAGCCGATTTCAATGATCCTGTGTCCTTCTTGCGGATCCAAACCAGTGGTCTCTGTGTCCAGAACGACTTGTCGCATCTGCCTACCTCGTAATTTTGGGGTGGAAGCAAAGGTTGATGTTCGTAAATGGTGTGACATCCTGCAGCAATCTATGCTTGCGGATTGTGGATGAGGCACTTGCCTTGAGGGCAAGACTTCTCATGTTTGCTGCATTTCATCGATGGCTTTATTGGCCAGTTGGTCGGCCCGTTCGTTTTCGGGATGTCCACTGTGACCACGCACCCATTCCCATTTTACCCGGTGTCTTTCCAGTGCCTTGACCAGCCGTTCCCAAAGGTCCTGGTTTTTGACCGGTTTTCCGGCGGAAGTTTTCCATTTCCGACGGCGCCAATTAGGTAACCACTCGGTGATTCCCTTCATGAGATATTGGGAGTCGGTGCTCAAGACGACTTTGCAAGGGCGTTTGAGGGTTTCCAAGGCACGTATGGCTGCCATTAGCTCCATGCGGTTATTGGTGGTTGCAGGCTCGGCTCCATACAATTCTTTCTCTTTTCCCTTGTAACGGAGGATCGCTCCCCAGCCGCCAGGCCCGGGATTGCCCCGGCAGGCTCCATCCGTGAAGATCTCGACGACTTCTTCCTGACCTTCATCTGTCATGGTCATTTCTCCGTGCCGATGGTTCGACCAGTCCTGGTGTCCATCGGGGTGTCGCTTGCAGGATGGGTTTGATGGGGATGATGGTATAGGTCCTTTTGATTGCCGATATCGCATAGGCCACTGACCACAAGGGAGATGTGCAGCCACGCCACCAGTCGTGAATGGAGGGATAGTGTATGGTGTGAAAGTCGAACCAGGCAGCCAGTTCTCCAGAGAAATTTAGGAGATTGAGCCAATCCAGTAACCGGTGATGTCCAACAGCCCTGCTACGCCATGGGGCAGAATGTTGTCCATTGGGAAGCCAGCGATAGAGCCGATAAAAACTCCATGGCTGGAATCCGAGAATCAGCAATTGCCCTTCTGGTTTCAGTACCCTCTCGGCTTCGCGTAACAGCTGATGTTGATCGGAAGAAAATTCCAGGGTATGAGGCAAAATCAGCATGTCTATGCTTTCAGAGCGTAAGGGGAGCGCGTCAGGGTGAGCGATGATGGTCGACAATTCGGTCCTGGGTGGATTCAATTCGTCTATGATACTGAACCGGCGTAAATAGCCACTGTCCAGGTAGCGCCTCTCCCAGCCCAGTATACCCAGTTGAATTAGGGTGAAGGAATAAGGAACTTTGATCGTGGCACGTAAAAATTTAATTTCCAGATGCTGTAATCTTCTTCCCAATGGCGTCTGGAACCAAGTACACAAACTTGATCGGGATAACGTAGCAGGATGGTTTTGTGAGGCCGACATAAGCAGAGATGAAACTTTGTACATATAATAACTAAATACGGTTGGCATTTCTGACTTTTGGGGGGCAAAAAAAACATGGAAAAATTCAAACGCTTGATCACGGCTATGCCCTGGTTTTTTGGTGGGCTGCTGGCGGCATGTAGTCAGCAGCAGGTTAAACCGGAAAAACCATTGCACGTTCAGGAAACCCAGGTCATCATCGACCTTCGGGAAAATCCAGGCACGCGTTTGAAACAAAGAGGGTTCGGTGAGAATGGAGCGAAATCAGCAGGCCCGAAGGTACAAAATGACGACTTGTGGCAACACCTCTTCTCACTCTACCGGATCCCGCCTGTTGCGCATCCCCGTATCGACCGGGAATTGCAATGGTACGTGTCCCATCCGGAATATATCCAGCGGGTCCAGGCCCGTGCCCGCCCATACCTCCACACCATCGTAAGCGAAATCGAAAAAAGTGGGTTGCCCGGGGAGTTGGCTTTGTTGCCAGTGGTGGAAAGTGCATTCAAACCTCGTGCCTACTCCAGCCAGCGAGCTGCCGGATTATGGCAGTTCATCCCTTCGACCGGAAGGTTGTATGGCCTTAAGCAGGATTGGTGGGTGGATCTGCGGCGTGATGTCCATGCTTCCACCCGTGCCGCCATCCGCTATCTGAAGAAGTTGAACACGGATTTCCACGGGGATTGGCTGTTGGCCCTGGCCGCTTACAACGCCGGCGAGGGGGCCGTGCAGCGTGCCATTCGAAGAAATCGGCGCTTGCATCGTCCGACTGACTTCTGGCATTTGAGGTTGCCTCGGGAAACCAGGGCATATGTACCGAAATTACTGGCGGTCGCCCGCCTCTTCGCCAATGCTCCAAAGTATGGAATTTTCCTTGAGCCGCTACCCAATCGTCCTCTTTACACCCAGGTTGAGATCGATTCCCAACTGGATCTGACCTTGGCCGCCAAATTGGCGGAGCTGCCCCTTGAGGAGCTGATTCGGCTCAATCCGGGTTTTCGCCGTTGGGCCACGGCCCCGGAGGGCCCGCACCGTATCGTGTTACCGTTGGAAAAAGTCGAGTTGTTCGAAGAGCGCCTGGCGAAGCTGCCGGCAACCGAGCGGGTTAGGTGGCATCGGCATCTGGTGAGGAAAGGTGATACGCTGGGACATATTGCGCGTCGTTACGGCACTCCTGTCGCTGTCATTCGTAAGACCAATCGTTTGCGTGGTAGCATGATCTTTCCCGGCCAGGCATTGATGATTCCGATCGCCAGTCATAAACAGCAATTCAAAACGACGCTGGTTGGGCTACGTGGATATGAGTCTGTCAGAACCGGTGGGGTAAAGATTCATATCGTGCGCCGCGGTGATAGTTTATGGGGGATCGCCCGTCGTTATGGAGTGAAGGTTGGCCATTTGTTGCGCTGGAATCATTTTTTGCATGGGGGAAAATCGTTGCGGCCCGGGCAGAAGTTGCGGATTCACCAGGCAACACTGCAAGAAGGCTCCGATCCCTTCCATCCCGTCGTCTATACCGTGCGCAAGGGTGACTCGCTCTACAGAATCGCCCGCCGATTCGGCATTAGTATGCGGGATCTTAGGCAATGGAACAGGGACAGGATTCGTGGGACCTTGAAGCCGGGACAACGTCTCAAGGTCTATGTGAAGAAGATTTCCAGTTGATTGACTGGTGTGCTGACGGATCCTGACGGCTTCGTAATAGGGGTTGTGAGCGGACATTCCTTATTCAGTCTGGTTTCCCTGACCAGTCAATGATGGCAACAACTCAACAGCCGGAACCGAGATGTCTGCAAGCAATCGAGAAGACGAAGTCAGCCGACAAACTGCTTCATTGAAACAGATGGTCGAGCATTCCGCTCAGCTAGCCGATCAGGCGAGTACAGCTAATCTTGCCAAAACCCGTTTTCTGGCCAACGTCAGCCACGAATTGAGAACCCCCCTGAATGCTATCATGGGGTTTATGGAGCTACTGGCGAATTCCGATCTGAATAGCACACAGCGCCATTATGTCGAGTTGAGCAGGGATGCCGCTTCGGCGTTGCTGAATCTGATAGAGGATTTGCTCGATTCAGGCAGGATAGAAGCCGGGTATTTGGAATTGAAGCCCAAGGAATTCCAAGTCCAGCGCTTGATTCGGACGGTTCTGGCAATGCATCAACCGCTGGCAGAACGGAAAGGTCTTTATTTACGTTCCCGAATCGATTCCCAAGTGGCAGAGTGGTGGTTCGGTGACGAAGGACGAATCCGTCAAGTTTTGAGCAATCTGGTACACAATGCCCTCAAATTCACGGAATCGGGCGGTGTCGACGTGGAGGTTTCATTGGCTGAGGGATGCGGCTTACGGTTTGAGGTGCGGGACACTGGCATCGGCCTGAAACCCGAAGACTGTTCTCGCATCTTCGAAGCATTCACTCAACTTGACGAGGGGTCCTCCCGCCATTATGGCGGCACCGGACTGGGGTTGAGTATCTGTAGGCAATTGGTCCAATTGATGGGGGGGGAAATCCATGTCATCAGCCAGCCAGGCCAAGGCAGCATTTTCTGGACTGAGCTATCCCTGGAGCCAACCAATCCTCCTGCAACTGATGAATCTTCTGTGATTCAGTCCTCGCCCGCCAGATTGCATGGCCGTGTCCTTGTGGTTGAAGACAATCCATTGAACCAGGCATTGTTATCCGAGATGCTCAAGAGCCTTGGATGCCAGGTCGAAGTGGTCGCAGATGGAGAAGAAGCGCTTAAGCGGTGGCGAGCGAGGCCTTTCGAGTTGATCTTGATGGACTGCCAACTCCCGGGTATGGATGGTTACCAGATTGCCACGCAAATAAAACAGCAAGGGATTGTGCTGGAACGGGCAATACCACCCATTGTCGCGTTGACGGCGGATGTCAGCGTAGGGATACGTGAACGCTGTCAGCAAGCCGGAATGTTGGCCTGCCTGCACAAACCCGTCACGGTTCAGGATTTGTACGCCTGCCTGCAGACCTGGCTGGGTAATCGACCCGCCCAGACTGCCTCTGGTGGACAGGTGCTGGGACGGCAAACCCATGCTTTGTTTAATGCGACTGCCTGGCAGCAGCTTGAAAAGCTGTCCGGGAACCGGGACAGGCAACTCTTGCCGAAGGTTTTAAGTTTGTTTCGTGATCAGGGACGGCAATGTTTGCAAACGCTGGCCCAGGCTGTTGCCGGCGGAGATGAGGACTCAATCACACGTTTGGCCCACAGTTTCAGGTCATCCTGCGTTCATATCGGGGCCGAAGAACTGGCGCAATGGTTGCTTTGTCTTGAAAACTCACCGCGACAGGCCGATGCCAGTCTATTGGCTCTTCTTAGGGCGGGATTTCGGCGTGTATGTTGCCTTGTTGGTGCCGAATCGATGGGTGGAGGCTCTGCCTCATAAGATGACAAGGAGTGGGGGCGGATAGCAAGTGACGGGGAATCGCAGCGAAATCAGTGTGGAGAGAGAAACCACCGCGCTGCCGGCATTGGTCCTGATCGTCGATGATGATCCCATGATTCGTTTGTTGGCCGAGGAAAGCCTGCGCCAATCCGGCTTCCGTACCCATGGGGTAGGCACTTGTCAGGCTTGCCTCGATGCAATCGATCCTCTTCAGCCTGATGTGATTCTGTTGGACACCGCTTTGCCTGACGGGGATAGTTTGAATTTGTGCGTCCAATTGAAACAGCACGAAAGAGGGGTATCGATACCCATTGCCCTCCTGACCACAGTTCAGGATATCAACGAAAGGATTCAGAGGGCTGATGAACTGGGTGCCGATGACATTATCACCAAACCTATCCAATGGTCCTTGTTGGGGCAGCGAGTACGAACCTTGCTGCGTATGGGCCAACAACGGCAGCTACTACACAGCTTGAGTCAGCAGCAGGGCGTATTGACCGGATTGATGGAGCTATCGGCCCAGAATGTATCCCTGGAAGGTTTTCTGCAGAGATCTTTGCAACAGATTCTGGATCTGCCCTGGCTGGGTCAAACTGGATGTGGAGGAATATTCCTTGCCGATGAGCACCTGCGTTGTTTGCGTTTGGCGGTCAGGGTGGGTTTGGGCGCAGGCTTCGGCCGACACTGCCACCAAATAGGTTATGGAGAGTGCTGCTGTGGACAGGTTGTCCAGGAACGAAAATTGTCATTTCATCCTTTCCGGGATGCGGAAGGCATGGCCACCTGTGAGGTTGGGCCAGGGTATGACCATTTCCATATTCCCCTGACCAGTTCCGAGCGTCTGATCGGGCTTTTAATCGTCTTCGTTCAACCAGGCCATTCCTGGGACAGCAAACAAAAAGAGTTCCTGAAAACGGTCGGTGACATCTTGGGAAAGCTCATCGACCATAAGCGTCACCAACAGCAACTCAGCTTAGCTGCCAGTGTATTTGAGGGTAGCCTGGAAGCCGTTCTGATACTGGACGCCGATCTGAGGATCCTGGAAGTGAACAGGGTTTTCAGCGATTTTACCGGATTCGATGCCGACGATATCCGTGGTCAGAGCATTTCGGTCTTGCATCCCTCGTTGGAAGAGGAATATGGGAAGGAAAAAGTGGATCCGTCGCTCTGTGTCATGATCAAACGGCAGCTCATTACCCAGGGACATTGGCAGGGAGAGGTCTGGATGAGGCGCAAAGATGGGTCTCCATTTTTGAGTTGGCTGCAGGTTGGAAGGACTCAGGGGAGTGGAAGGGGCGCCTTCGTGATGATTTTTGCCGATATCACTGATCGGAAACGCAAAGTGGAAGCCATTCGTCATTTGGCTTTCTATGATCACTTGACGGGTTTGTGTAATCGCTCTCTGTTGATGGACCGGCTGACCCTCGCCTGGCGTCACGCCAAGAGAGAGGGGAGTTCTGTCGCCATTCTGTTTTTCGATCTGGATCGCTTCAAATCCATCAATGATACTTTGGGCCATGACCTGGGAGATCTGTTGTTGTCTGAAGTGGCCATGCGGATCAGGAAAATTGTCAGGGAGGAGGATACCGCAGCGCGCCTGGGAGGTGATGAGTTTGTCGTGCTGCTTTTGGGGCTGGATGGCCGTGACGATGTGGCCAAGTTACAGGTTGGCAGAATTGCAGAGAAAATCAGCACACTTTTGAAACAACCTTTTGATCTGGAAGGCCATGAAGTGATCACAACCGCCAGTATCGGTATTGCTCTGGGGCCGCGAGACAGCCAGGATCCCGAAGAGCTGCTGAAGTTGGCGGATTTGGCCATGTATTCAGCCAAAAGGCTGGGTGGCGATCGCTATTGTTTCTTTCGGCAGGATATGGGGCAAGGCAGGGTCAGGCGTAGAAATCTCGAAAGCAGGCTTCGCCTTGCCATTGAACGGGAGGCTTTGGCGGTTTATCTGCAGCCCCGCTTGCAGGTGAAGGACCAGGTTCTGATAGGTGTCGAGGCATTGTTGCGGTGGTGGGATGAAGAGAAGGAAATTTGGATTCCCCCTGAAGAATTTCTACCCGTTGCCGAACAGACAGGACTGATCGAGGATTTGGACCTGTGGGTCTGGCAACGGTTGGGGCACCTTTCTCAGCAATGGCAATCAAGAGATCTGTGCAATTCACTGGAACAGGTGGCTGTCAACGTCTCTTCCAGGCAATTTCAAAAACCCGGTTATGCCAACAGCACAATCGAGAGAATTCAGCAGGCGGGCATCGCCGAAGGTTGTGTCATAGAGTTGGAGGTGACCGAAGAATCGTTGATGAAGAGTCCGGACGAAAGTCTGGCGACCATTTCAAGACTGAAAGAAATCGGGGTGCGTTTTGCCGTGGATGACTATGGGACCGGATTGTCCAATCTGGCGTCTTTGCGGAAATTGCAGCTGGATGTGCTGAAGATAGACCAATCCCTGGTTCAGGCGTGTATCAAAGAGCCCAATGCCGCATCTGTGGTCAGGGCCATTGTAAGACTGGCGCACGAGTTGGAATTCAAGTTGGTGGCAGAAGGTGTGGAAACGTCAGCTCAGCTTGCCATGATGAGGCAGTGGGGTTGCCATTATTACCAAGGCTATCTTTGCGCGCCTGCGTTGTCACCGGAAGAGTTCGAGGCATTGTTGCGTAATATGGGCGAGGACGAAAAAAAGGCTTTTCCCGGTAGTGCCGATAGAAGGCCCTGGGTATAAGGATGCCGTGGAGAATAGAGAACTTGGCTGGTTTCCCCTGTTTCCAGGATTTTTCCCTGATACATGACTGCCACGTGGTCGGCGAGTTCAGCAACCACTCCCAGGTCGTGGGTGATGAACAAATAACTGATATCCATTTGTGTTTGCAGCCTTTGCAGTAAGTCGATAATCTGCTTCTGCACTGAAACATCCAGAGCGCTGGTGGGTTCGTCACATACGATCAGTCGCGGTTCCACCGCCAATGCCCGGGCGATACAGAGCCTTTGTCGCTGGCCACCGGAAAATTCATGGGGGTACCGCAATCTGGATGAGGCCGGTAATCCGACTTCAGCGAGCAGACGCTCCACCCTTTGTCGCCGCTGTTGTGCGGACATGCGTGGATAAAGTGAAATCAATCCCTCGGCGATGATGTCACCCACCAGCATTCTGGGATTCATTGCCGAGAAGGGGTCCTGGAAGACGATCTGCATGGCCCGGCAGCGGTTACGGGTAGAGAGTCGATCGATCGACTCTCCCTGGAACAGCACCTTGCCCGAGGTGATTGGAATCAGCTGCAGGAGGGCCTTGCCCAACGTGGTCTTTCCACAGCCGGATTCTCCCACCAGCGCAAGTGTCTTGCCCGTTTCGAGAGTGAAAGAGACGCCATCGACAGCTTTGACGTAGCCTTTGATGCGTTTCAGAACCCCTCTCCGGATTGGATACCAGACCTTGAGATCGAACACCTGGAGCAGGGGCGGAGATGGCTCCTCATGGTGTTGGAGACAGTGTTCCAGACGTGGCAAAGAGGAAAGGAGTTTGCGGGTATAGGGGTGCCTGGCGGCATGGAACAAGGGTCCGTCGGCACTGTTGAACGTCTCGACGATCCGGCCTTGTTGCATTACCGCCGCAGTATCGGCGATGTCTGCCACCAGCCCCAGGTCGTGGGTGATCAGCCACATGGCCATGTGACGTTCTTTTTGCAACCGCTTGAGCAGCGCCATGATCTGGGCCTGAATCGTGACGTCGAGGGCCGTGGTGGGCTCATCGGCGATAAGGAGCTCAGGGTCGCCCGCCAGGGCAATGGCGATCATCACCCTTTGACGTTGGCCGCCGGACAACTGATGAGGAAAATTGCCGATGCGCATTTCCGCTTCAGGGATGCCAACCTGTTCCAGGAGTTCAACGCAACGCCTTCGGGCAGCCTTTCCATACAATTTCAAATGACGCTCGAGCACTTCCTGGATCTGCCTGCCGATCGTTTGAACCGGATTGAGA
>JALVSV010000419.1 GCA_027024125.1 Methylothermaceae bacterium
CTTAAATGTGACAGCATGTGAACGTCACCAAACAGCCGGAACAGCAGATCCTCATCCGTCCTGGGATGGATCACGGCTGCCCACAAAGGACCGGCGATGTTCCCCTGTTCCAGAGCCTCAACCCAAAGTTGGGCCAGGCTATCTTCATCTTCTGCCGGTTTGAACGCGCGTATCGCTTGCTGGAATTTTCTGTCCAGATATTTCTGGGTTCTCTTTGCCAAAGGGCCAGGTTGGCCGATCGTGGTCACAAAAGAACAATGCAGCTCATAATCGCTGATATCAATGGGAATGTAGAACCCGGACTTGATACACAATTGACGTAATTCGTTCAGCGTCAGACACGTACCGGCGATGGTACAGTGGAAGCGGTGCTCCAGCTCCCATAGCCGCTTGCGAGATGGATGAGGTGGTAACGCAGTCATGGCAAATCTCCCTTGTGCCTCATATACAAATGATAATTGTTTGCATTTACGTCTTTAAGTAAATACAATCTCCTTGCCGTTGTCAAGCGACATCGACTTCCATTGAGGACCACGTCATTTAAACACGTAAAGGATTGAATGAAGGGCTTGAATAGATAACGGATTCCTGGACTTCCATTCTCCCCCCCCCCTTTGACCAGAAAGGAATGAGTGACTCCTGTTCTGGTCATTTCCAGGTCCAGGGAGGGACCACTCTCCACCGCCATGGATGGCGGCTTTTTCTGCACCTGGGTGTATTCCAACCGTCAATAGACCCCTTAAAACCGCTTCCATGCGGCATTTGGGAACGATCATTGCTGGATTCTCTGACTTTTTCGAGGAACGATAGCGCTGGAACCGCCGCAATCCCCAGCTTTCAGGTAAGTTTTCCTTCCCCGAGACGACCCATGAACATTGGAAACCAACGTGGACCATCCATGGCCTTGGGATGTGAGCTCACTGTTACAGATAATCGTATCGTTGGGGTACTTGATAGCAGAAGGTACAGTCACGCCAAATCGGTACTCACCACTCAAAGATCACTGGGGACACTTATCCTTGTTAATGAATAAGAAATTCTTGATCCTGATTGTTTGGGCGGTACTGGCTTTGTTTGCTTTCAGCTACGGGAATCGCTGGCTACAGCCGGAGGCCATTCTAGACTATCGAGACACTTGGGTGGCTGTGGTGCAAGACCATGCTTTGACTTCGGCCCTGATCTTCACTGTGTTTTATACCTTGGCGACGGCACTGAGCATTCCGGGAGCCAGTGTCTTGTCCCTGATCGCCGGATTCCTTTTCGGGATCTGGTGGGGCACACTGATTGTAGTGACATCGGACACCGTTGGCGCACTGTTGGTATTCTGGCTGGTCCGGTATCTGTTCTACGATTGGGCGAAAGCGAAGCTCGGCCAGTCTCCCAAAACCCAACAGCTGATTCAGGGCTTTACCGAAGATGCCTTCACCTATCTCCTTTTCTTGCGACTGGCACCCATTTTTCCATTTTGGCTGGTGAATATCACCCCTGCCTTCACCCCTGTCTCCATCAGAACCTATGGCCTGGCTTCTTTGATCGGTATACTTCCTGGCAGCTTTATCTTCGTCAACCTGGGGAGAACCTTGGAAACCATCAATCACCTGGAAGATCTTCTCTCTGCCCGAATTGGCCTGGCTCTTGGACTCCTGGGCGCTTTGTCACTGTTTCCGGTCATTATGAAATGCCTGAGGGAAAAGGGCGGTGTCCAACTCAAATAGTGCACCCATCAGATTCAGGCAAAACACTCGGAGGATAGCGGCAGGGATCCTGACGATCGTGTTTGTTTCGGCGTTACAGGGCGGGGAGATCATCCAGGTTGGGCGTTTTTCAGCCGCTGACCTGCATGGCTGGAAGGAAAAGCAGTTTGAAGGAACGACACTCTATCGTTTGATTCGGACTTCAGACAAACACGTTTTGGAAGCCGAGGCGCATGCCAGCGCCTCTGGCCTGTTCAGGAAAATACGCATCGACCTGAACAAAACCCCCTATCTCCACTGGTGCTGGCAGAACATCGAGCCCCTCCCGCCATTGCCTGAGGAAACGAAAGCCGGTGACGATTATGCCGCCAGGATTTATTTGGTCAAAAAAGGGGGGCTGGCCTTTTGGCGCACCAAAGCGCTCAACTATGTCTGGTCCTCTTCCCATGGCCGGGAAGCCTTGTGGCCCAATGCCTTTGCGGGCGACAATGTGATGATGCTGGCAGTCAGAAACCGCAACGATCAGAGCTGGATCTGCGAGAAACGCAACGTTCGCTCGGATTGGAAAAGGGCTTTTGGAGAAATCCCCAGTCATATCGATGCGGTGGCCTTGATGACCGACAGCGACAACAGTCAGCAACGAACGGTAGCACACTATGGCGACATCTGGTTTACAGCGGATTGACATCGAATCCGCATCCGACTTTCCGGGCATTCGACGCAGCCGCCTGGAAACCCTGCAGGTCAACCTGGGCTATCGCTGCAACCTGGCCTGTACCCACTGCCACGTGGACGCCGGTCCCAAACGCAGCGAAAACATGGACCGGGCAACCGTCGAAGCGGTGCTGGTGTTCCTGCTGCGCGCCGATATCAAGACACTGGATCTGACCGGCGGCGCTCCTGAAATGAATCCTCACTTCCAGGATCTGATCCTGTCGGCACGAAGACTTGGAATCCATGTCATCGACCGGTGCAATCTCACCATTCTGGAAGAACCAGGATATGAAGACCTGGCTGGGTTCCTTGCTTCCCAGCGAGTGGAGATTACCGCTTCCCTGCCCTGCTACCTGGAAGACAATGTGGACAAACAACGCGGCAAGGGGGTGTTCGATGCCAGTATCAGGGCACTGCAAACACTCAACCAGCTCGGCTATGGCAAGGCAGGCGCGCTGAAACTCAACCTGGTGTTCAATCCACTGGGGGCCACCCTGCCTCCCCCTCAAACCGAGCTGGAAAGTGCCTACAAGACCCACCTTTGGGACAATTTCGGCATTACCTTCGACCGCCTTTTCACCCTGACCAACATGCCGATCAAACGCTTTGCCCATTCCCTTGAGCGGGAGGGTCGTTTGGAAGACTATATGTCACTGTTACGGCAACACCATGACCCGGACAATCTGGAGGGTCTGATGTGCCGCACCACCTTGAACGTGGACTGGCAGGGGTATGTTTACGATTGCGACTTCAACCAGATACTGGGCCTGGACCTGGGAGGACGCAGAATTCATCTCAGTGAGACAGACCCGGTTTTACTTGAAGGATCACCCATCAGGGTGGGCGATCACTGCTTTGGTTGTACCGCGGGTCAGGGAAGCAGCTGCGGCGGCGCCTTGAAGCGCTGAAAGGTTTGAGACGCCCATATCGGTCCCTCCAAAGATAGACCCAGGCACGGCACAAACGGCCAGCCACTCTGACCTGGCACAGGGTGCGAGCATATTCCGCACCCTCGTAGCGATCGAGCCGGTCCAGCTCCTGCGGACGCAGCCCGATCAATAACATGCCATCCACCCCGTCTCCCACTTTCCGGCACGCCGCAGGGTAATCTGCTCCATTGACCCGCCGCAGCTGGAAACCGTCAAGCCTCGCGGCAATCCCCTTCACCTTGCGCCCGATCAAACGCCAGCGCAGTGGTTCCAGGCACAGGGTGCCATAGACGAACAGGTTCGCACACGAAGGTCTGATGAAATCATTCGTGATTGGCCACACTGAAAAGCTCAGTCGAACAATGCTTCCGTTCCCGCCACGACGCCCTTCTCGAAGAATTCCACTGCATTTCCGTCCGGGTCCCGGCAGAACAGTGCCTTGCGGCCTGACTTGCTGGCCGAATAGGTGATCCCTGCCTGATCCAGCGCATCGCGGATGACATCCAGGTCCGGCACCACCAGGGCGAAATGACGATCACGGCCCCCATGTTCAGGCCGGCCAGTCGAGGGATCAGGACTGGGAAGCTCCAACAGATGAACCTGCTGATGTTCGGCGATCTGAAGCCAGGCGCCAGGAAAGGGCAGTTCCGGCCTTTCGGTCTGTTCCATCCCCAGGACACCACAATAAAAATCCAGTGCCCGCTGAGTATCGGATACCAGCAGGCTGACATGATGCAGATGAAAACGTTCGTCCGCCATGGCCCTCCTCCCATGATAGTTGCAACCCCCCTATTGTAAGCCGAGTGCTACGGTGAAAGTTTACAGATTCACCGCAGAGACGCGGAGAACGCAGAGAAAAATTATTTTGCAACAACTCTGCGACCTCTGCGCCTCTGCGGTGAAAAAATATTCCGGCATCCGTGACGCCACTTGATCTTTCATCCTCCGGGGTGTCGGCATGGGCATCATGATCGTTACCCTGGAAGGGCATCCTGAGTCACAAAATCCCTGCCCATTGCTCATCGTGCTCAGCAGGAAACCTGGAAGCCGGCCATACAGCTATCACATCATGGCTGTTTTACCAGCATGTGATGGGCGAGCCTTTCGAGAGTTGGTACCTTCAACCCTTTCCTTCCGGCTTCCTTAATGACCCCTTGCAGACGCTGGCAGGCACGCCGGCCCCGGGCCGGGCGGTCGGGACAGTCGTCGATCCCCTCCACCATGGCACCGATGAGCTTTTCCCCTGGTAACGTCCTGCCGAACCGGAGTTCCAGGACCATCATCACCTCCACAGCGACCGCCCTCGCCAGCTGCTGGTGCCGGTACCAGATTTCTCCGGCACTCGCTTCCACCTCCAAGGCGGTAATGTTCAGGGTCAATATATAGAGACTCTTACGCGCCAGCTCGAATATCAGTTCATCCTCGCTGTTCAGCCGCCGGGTCTCGACACCCAGTTTTTCCAAAGCCTGAATCACCAGAAGATCCCCGGGACCGTAGACGGGTGTAAACAGGATATCGGTCAGGGGCTTTCCTGGTTTCTTCTCGAACCATACCACCGCCACGGTCACCTGCTTCAATCCATGGCGTTGCCAATGAGAAGGTGTCAGCTCATTCTGAACCAACGTTACCCGGTCTGACCATTGCTTCGGCAACTGACCCAGCACCTGATGCAGATCAGCCTCGGGCACTGTCACAAGCACCGTCTCCGGGGAAGGCGTTTCGGCCGCGACTGACGCCAGGTCCGTATGACGCAGCACCGGGATGACGGGATAGCCGCAACGAAGAAATCCCCGGGCAAATTCCCCTCCCAGTTCTCCCATTCCAATGATGACTACTGGTGGTTTCATGTCTTCTCCAAATGATGATAGGCATCCAAGGTCGACAGACGTTCATCTTCCAGCCCACCACCCATAGTGAAATGATAGAGCACCTGGAAGGTTCGTCCGGCGAGGCCGAACAATTCGTGCACAGGGTCATCGAAGAAACAGCCGATCCCGGTGCCCCTCAACCCGGCAGCTTCGGCCTCGAGATAGAGCAGTTGTCCCAATGCACCGGCTTCCATGTGGAGGCGGACATATTCCCAGACCGATTGTTGCAGCCTGGGTTCGAACTCGGCCAGCATCGACAAGGCAAAGGCACCATCGGAAGCGATATCCTGGTGGCAGCTGACTGCCTTGGCGATGGCACCGGCATCGCCCTCACGTAGCCGATAGAATGGAATGTCCTCCCACAGGCGGGACCATTCCCAGTCCTCGGCGCTGGTCTCCCGGAACCGTGCCAATCCCTCTTTGGAACGTGCCAGAAAATAGAGTCCTGGTGAAAGTGCTTCCACCTGGTGAACAAAGAAGCCAAGATGGATGGCCGGTCCGCACCCCAATCCAGAGACGGGTAAGCCGATCCTGGATAGGCGATACAACAAGCGGATGAAGTCTGCCTGACGTATTTCGGTAGATCCATCCATGGTCTGCACACTCCGGCGATGGCGGATCAGCCAGCGGGCACCAATGGGGCGCGGATCCACCGTTTCATCCAGATTCAACTGCGGAACCGGTCCCACATCAATCCTCTGGCTATGAAGGGCGTGGGCTGCGTGCTCGATGATCGGCCAGGGGCGATGAGATGGACTCAGCCGGTTGGGAAGTCCTTTTACCCAATGAGATTGCATCTGCTCCACCGTACCCTCGGGCAATTGCCAATGGCTTACCGTCTCCCAATCGACTTTGCCATCTGGAAACACCGCGACAAGACAGTCGGGATGTTCGGCTTCAGGTGCCTGCTGGTCTGCCACCCCCAAAAGATACGCCAGTTTGCTGGTGTCCACTTCGGGCAGAAGCGCACATTTCCAGCCCAGGCAGGCAGCGCTGTAGGCAAGAGCGGCATAGGCGTGCCCCAGATCCAGCAGACAGTAACGCAGCGCCCGCTCACCGTATTTCCAGCTTTCACGCCAGTGGATCGAAGTGAAACCCACCAGCAGGATCCCGGGCGGCAACCCTGATAGGATCTGATGCCAAAGATCTCCGGGGAATTCCCCCCGAAGCTCCAGACCATGAAAGTAGGGATTGTAATGGGTCAATGTTGCTGATTCCGTCAATCCCGGCACAGGCCCTGACAACAAATAAACCTCGGTGGGATGAAGATTGCCACTGGATGGATTACACCTGAGTGACCAGCGGGAATCGCCGGCCTCTTTCCAGGCGGACAGGGAGAAACTGTGAAACAGCAGCGTTGAGAGGGTTTCCGGGTTCACGGGGGAAGACAGCAACCGGCCATACAGTTCATCGTACCTGGGCGGCTCGGTCCTGGCGGGTTCCCTGCGCGAAAGCGAAAACCGCGGAGCTCCCTGATAGAAACGGAAAGGCTCAGGCTGAGTGGCCCAGTCCAGATACCCGGGCCCTGGCGCATAACGATCGAAATGATGTTTGGTGCGCTGGTGATAGCTGAGAATGACATCGAGGGCCTGATTATTCGCTTGTTTGGTCATGGTTGATCCATCCTGCTCCTGGAGGATGGATCATAATCCCCGGGCGCCAACAAAACCATCCCAGTTCCGTCATCTATTCAGGCCGGAGCAGGTGGTCCGCTTCGAAAAACGCCGTGAATACTTTCTTGCTGTACAGTCCTGCTGCGCAAGAAAGCCCTGCCCAAACTTCCCTGTTTGGGCGCTCGCCCGTCTGCGAAAGTTCACTGGACTTTCGGTCCGGGCTCGCCCCTGTAGGCTCCACGCCGGCATCCCTGCCGGCGAGGCTTTCGAATCAGACCACCTGCCCCTGCAGTCAATCGTTTGCATGTTTAAATGACATGGTCCTGCAAACCATCCCTCGACATTTGCTGATGGAAATGGAAAACTTTTGCCTTTCATCATTTGCAGATTGCCACCCAATTGTCCACTCACAACCACGACCGTTGCGTCCTCACCGCCATGGATACCGCCGAACGCCTTTGCCGGGAACGGGGGGTACGGCTGACGCCCCTGCGCAGAAAGGTACTGGAGCTGATCTGGGCGGATCACCGCGCTGTCAAGGCCTATGACCTGCTCGCACGGATTGGGGAGGATCGCAAAAATGCCAAGCCAGCCACAGTGTACCGGACCCTGGAGTTTCTCACCGAGCAGGGGCTGATCCACCGGGTGGAGAGCCTCAACGCCTTCATCGGCTGCAATTGCTGTGAAAAGCCGCACGAATCCATCCTTTTTATCTGCCGGCAATGCGGTGAAGTCGTGGAACGGTCCGCCCCTGAGGTCATGAAAGCCCTGTCGGCAGAGGCGTTTCGCACTGGTTTCTCGGTGGAACGCAAGACGGTCGAAGTGATTGGCACCTGTGTACAATGCTCAGAGAAGCACGGTTAAGGTGTTGGTTCGAGCCTTTTTTGTTACGATATAACATCTCAAAAATAACAACACCGCTGGATGTCTCCCGATGGCGAAAAAACTCCTGCCAATGCTCATTGCCGGGTCAGCCTTGGCACAGCAACCGGCCACTGAATTGGCACCTCTGGAAATCATCGCCCCAGAGTCGAAAGATGGCATCGTAGTGACGGAAGACCAATTCAGTCACACCCCCCATCGCACTCTGGGGGAAATCCTTGGCAGGCTTCCAGGTTTCAGCAATCGCTCCTTCGGCCCTTCCGTGGGCCAGCCGGTCATCCGCGGCCAGGCGGGCCCACGGACCAAAGTGATGCGCAATTCCCTGGGTACGAATGATCTGTCCTCAGTCAGTCCGGATCATGCGCTGGGGCTGGAAACCCTGTCGGTGGAACGAATCGAGATTCTGCGGGGCCCGGAAACCCTGCGGTATGGTAGTGGTTTAGTTGGCGGCACGATCAACGTGGTGGATGGACGAATTCCCGAGAACCTGCCGGATCACCCACTCGAACTCAGCGGCGGATACCACTATGACTCCCCCTCCGACGGCCACAGCGGCAAGGCACTGGTGGATCTGGGGGCCGGACCTTTGGCCTTGCATCTGGAGGGGATGCGGCGTAGCAACGGCGATCTTCAGACCGGCCGCGGCAGGCTGGACAACACCTCGGGCGAAGTCAGAAGCGGCAGCGTCGGAGCTTCGTGGGTCGGTGCACAGGGGTTTGTCGGTGCGGCAACCGAACGACTGGAAAAGGACTACGGCATTCCATCCGCCGACGGCGAAAAGGCCGACATCGAACTCAGACAGACCCGATACGACCTTCGCGCCCGCTGGTACCCAGCATCGCCCCATATCGATGCTCTGGAGGCAGGCGTCAACATCAACGACTACCGCCATGTGGAGTTCGAGGACGGCCAGCGGGGCACTCTGTGGCTCCGCCGGGCCGTCGAGAGCCGGCTGGAACTGACCCACACATTATTCGGTACAGGAGGCAGCCTGGGCTTTCAGTCCCGTTACGGCGAGTTGTCCGCCGAAGGCGAAGAGGCCATCCTGCCACCAACCGAAAGCGAGACCTATGCCCTGTTCATCAACCAACAACTGTCGCTGGACGCTTTCACCTTCTCCCTCGGAGCCCGGGTGGAACACCGCAGAATCGATGCCAAAGACTTTTCGCTCAGGCGCGACCTTCCGATCAGTGGCGCAATCGCTGCCTCCTGGACTCACGGAAATCACCATCTGGAACTTTCCTTCACCACCACCCAGCGCGCGCCCAACCCTCAGGAACTGTACGTCCACGGTGTCCACATCGCCACTAAGAGCTTTGAAATCGGCGACCCCTCACTGGATTTGGAACATTCCCACCAGCTCGAGGTGGGATATCGGCTCGAAAGGACCTTGCTTGCCGCTGAAATCAATTTGTTCCAGTATTGGATCGATAACTATATTTTTTTCAATAATACCGGCGAAATCGATCCTGAGTCAGGCTATTTCATCTTCCGGGCCCGTCAGAAGGATGCCTTCTTCAGGGGATTCGAAACCAAACTGGACTTCACCCTGTTCGATAACCGCTTCGGCAACCTGGATCTCATGCTGTTCAGTGATTACACCCGCGGCAGATTCGAAGCGGGCGGTGACATCCCGCGAATGCCACCGCTGCGATACGGGCTCGCCCTGAATTTCGAGCACGAAGGATTGAATCTGAACCTGCGCCTGACCCGGGCAGAATCCCAGGATCATCCGGGAAACAATGAGGCCTCCACACCCGGCTATGTCCTGCTCGATTTGGGAGGGAAATACAGGTTCCAAGTCGGAAAACGCACCCAAATCGTCCTGTACGCCCAACTGAACAACCTGCTCGATCAGACGGTACGTGACTCGACTTCCTTCCTGCGCACCATCGCACCTGGACCAGGCCGTGGTTTCAATGCTGGCATCAGACTGAACCTGTGACAAGCCTTTTGATAAAGCAGACTCAGCCACGTGGCCAGGACCACGTCATTTAAACACGTAATGGATTGAATGAAGGGGCAGGTGGTCTGCTTCGAAAGCCTCGCCGGCAGGGAAGCCGGCGTGGAGCTTACAGGGGCGAGCCCGGACCGACAAATTTGTCGGGAACAAATTTGAACAGCCGACAGGCTGGCCCCAACGGGGTGAACCACAGGGAAGTGGTTCATAAA
>JALVSV010000420.1 GCA_027024125.1 Methylothermaceae bacterium
CCTGGGGCAGTTGGCGCCGATCTTCTACATGTTCACAGACCGTGAGAAGGTATTCGACATCACTCAGGCGATCTCCGGGGCGCGCATGCACGCCAGTTACTTTCGCATCGGCGGGGTGGCCTGGGACCTGCCGAAGGGCTGGCAGAGGCTGTTGACCGACCTGCTCGACTGGATGCCCAGGCGCCTGGACGAATACGACAAACTGGTACTCGACAACGCCATCCTCAAGCGCCGCACCCGCGGCATCGGTGCCTACGACACGCGCGATGCCATCGACTGGGGCGTGACCGGCCCGGGTCTTCGTGCCACCGGACTGGCCTGGGATCTTCGCAAGGTCAGGCCCTACAGTGGCTATGACCAGTTCGAATTTGACATTCCCACCGGCAACCACGGAGACTGCTACGACCGTTGCCGGGTCAGGGCGGAAGAGATCCGCCAGAGCATCAGGATCCTGCGCCAGTGCCTCGACCACATGCCCGAAGGGCCTTACAAGGCCAACCACCCCCTGGCGGTACCGCCCCCCAAGGACCGGACCCTGCATGACATCGAGACCCTGATCCAGCATTTTTTGAGCGTCAGCTGGGGACCAGTGATGCCGGTGGGTGAGACCTTCGCCGTGGTGGAGGCCACCAAGGGGTGGAACGGTTATTATCTGATCTCCGACGGTAACACGATGTCCTACCGTACCCGCATCCGCACCCCTTCCTTTCCCCACCTGCAGATGATCCCCAAGCTGGCCCGCGGTATGATGATCGCGGACCTGGTGGCCATTCTGGCCAGTATCGACTATGTCATGGCGGATGTGGACCGATGAATGCGACCCTTCTGAGCAGTGATGAAATCACCGCCATCCGCAAGGCCCTGGATACTTATCTGTGGCCGGAGGCTGCGGCGGTCGACGCCCTTTACACCGTCCAGCTGCGCCACGGCTGGATCGACGACGGGAGACTAGAGGCGGTGGCCGAGTTGTTGGATCTGTCGCCAGCCTATCTCGACAGCCTCGCCACTTTCTATCCCCTGCTGCACCGCAAGCCGGTGGGCAGGAAGATCATCCGCTACTGCGACAGCGTCAGCTGCTGGCTGATGGGCTCCGAAGCGCTGGCCGCATCACTGCGCAAACGTCTGGGGATCGAGGAGGGGGAAACCACCCCTGACGGTGCCTATACCCTCTTGCCCCACCCCTGCCTGGGTGCCTGTCACCAGGCGCCGGTGGCCATGGTGGGGGATCGTCTGCTGACCGGCCTGGACCCCGCCGATCCGGATGCCCTGCTGGAGGAAGGCGATGGAGACTAAGCCTTTGACCGGCCGCTTCCGTGCAGACGGCCGGCCTGTGACCCTCAAGGAGTATCACGCCGCCGGCGGCTACGATGGCCTGGTGATGGCGCTCTCCATGCACCCGGACAACGTCCAGAAGCGGGTCCAGGACGCGCGGCTTCGGGGCCGCGGCGGAGCCGGTTTTCCCACCGGACTGAAATGGTCCTTCGTACCCAAGACCGGCGGCGACAAATACTTCATCGTCAACGCCGACGAGATGGAACCGGGCACCTTCAAGGACCGCGAGCTGATGGAGCGCGATCCCCACCAGGTGATCGAGGGCGCGGCCATCGGCGCTTACGCCATCGGCGCCCATACCGCCTTCATCTTCATCCGGGGGGAATACCACCGTGCCGCCCAGTGTCTCCAGCAGGCCCTTGACGAAGCTTACCAGCAGGGGATCCTGGGTAGCCGGATGATGGGGCGCGACCACGCCCTGGACATCCATCTGCACCTCAGCGGCGGCCGCTACATCTGCGGCGAGGAGACCGCACTTCTCAATGCCCTGGAAGGCAAACGGCCCACGCCCCGGGCCAAGCCCCCCTTTCCCCAGGTCGCAGGACTGTTTGGCCAGCCCACCGTGGTCAATAATCTTGAGACGGTGTGCAACCTGCCCCACATTATGCGGCTGGGGCCTGAATGGTATCTCTCCCTGTCGCGCTGCAAGGACGGCGGTACCAAACTCTACGGGGTCAGCGGGCCGATCAACAACCCTGGGCTGTGGGAGCTGCAGCTGGGCACCACGGCGCGCGAGATTATCAATGTCCAGGGCGGCGGTATGCGGCCCGGCCACGAACTGCGTGCCTTCCAGCCGGGCGGCGCCTCCACCGATTTCCTGCTGCCGGAACATCTGGATGTTCCCCTTGATTTCGACTCGGTGATGCAGGCCGGCAGCCGCCTCGGCACCGGCTGCCTGATCGTGCTCGACCAGCAAACGTGTCCGGTCAAGATGGTGCTCAACCTGGAAACCTTCTTCGCCCGCGAATCCTGCGGCTGGTGCACCCCCTGCCGCGACGGTCTGCCCTATACCGAGACGGTGTTGAAGGATCTGATCGAGGGCAGGGGCCGGCCGGAGGATCTGAAGCTGCTGGAGGAGATGATTGAATGGATGGCTCCCGGCAACACCTTCTGCGCCTTGGCCCCCGGCGCCATGGCACCGCTGCACAGCGCATTGAAATATTTCCGCAAGGATTTCGAGCGTTATCTGGGGAAGGGCTGAGAGTGGTCAGCCGGGCTATGTCGCACTGATCGACCGGAAGAGGAAGTCTCCATGTACAACCAAAGTTGCCGCCATTGCGGGTGTCAGGGTCATCTCTGGATCGTCTCCATCCTTTTGTACCTGTCTTCAACGCTGGCCGTGGCCAAGCCAGCCGGCTATACCGAAACCGGGGGCGAGTGGCAAAAAATCCAATTGGGAACCTGTGCCCGTCAAACCTGGGAACAGAACCGCCCGCCCGATTATGTCTATGATCTAGAGCGCGAGTGCGACTGCCCCTATCGTGCCGTCCGCATCTACGTAATTTCCTGTTCTTGGCGGCAGTTTCCGTGCGCACAGGAATGGGGGAGAAAGATGGGTAGGGAAAAGAAACAGGGATCAGTCAGGCTGCCAGCGAGTATCCGGAGAGGTCTAAGGGGAGATCAACCCATATGGATAATGTCGTTTCCCCCGCCCTCAGCGCAAGGGCACGCATGAGAGTAGGCATTCTGGATATCCTGGCATTACCGACCCAGCATATCGCAGATACACTCTACCATCTGATCATTACCAAACAGTATGCCAGCGTTACTCCGCAAGCCATCTCCGTGTGGTGTCGTCAGTCAGGCCACCAGACGTTCTACGCCACCTATTACGGTCTCGGCGACCCCCTCCGGCTGCTTCCGTCAGACTTGGATGTTGTCTTCATTGCCTGCTATACCCAAGCAAGCGCCTTGGCCTATGCCCTCGGGAAGATATATCGGAGGAAGCGCACACGGACCGTCATAGGAGGCCCTCACGCGAAGGCCTTCCCATTGGACTGCTTGAGGTTCTTCGACTTGGTTGTGAAAGAGTGCGACAAGAACCTGATTGCCGACATTCTTGCCGGAGCCTTCGAGCCGGGCTCCATCATCTCGAGCGACAAGCCATTCGACGATCTCCCCACCGTGGAAGAGCGGATGCCGGAGATCCGCGCCTCAGCTTTCCTGTGGGCCAAGAGGCCCATATTCTCGACCACCGTTCCGATGCTGGCAAGCATGGGTTGCCCCTATACATGCGATTTCTGTACTGACTGGAGCAGCACCTACCGGCTTCTGTCCGGCGAGCGTCTTGCGGCCGACCTGCGCTTTCTTGCCGAGAACCTCAACGGCGTCCTTCTGGTGTTCCACGATCCGAATTTTGCGGTCAGATTCGACCCGGTGCTGGATGTGCTCGAAAGTATCCCACCGGACCTACGCAGTCCCTACGTCATCGAGAGTTCCTTGACGGTCCTTCGTGGTTCGAGATTGAAGCGGCTGAAGGAGACCCGCTGCCTCGGCGTCGCTCCGGGGATCGAGTCGTGGGTGGACTATTCCAAAAAGGCCGGGCTTGGGCGGAAAGCGGGACTGGACAAGGTCAAAAGTGTGGTGGAACACTTTGAACTCCTCCACGAATACATGCCCTATCTTCAAGCCAACCTCATGTTCGGCCTGGATACCGACGAGGGGGACGACCCGGTTGAATTGACGAAGGAGTTCATAGTGCGCGCACCCTTTGTCTGGCCGACCATCAACATTCCGGTCCCGTTCGGTGGTACCCCATTATTTGAAAACTACTTGGCCAACGGCCGAATCCTGGAAGCCATGCCCTTCAGCTTCTACTACGCGCCCTACCTGGTGATCACTTTGAAACACTACGATCCCCTGAACTATTACGAGAAGCTGATCGAGTTGTTCTCGTTTTGTACCGACAGTGAAATTCTGAACCGGCGGATGAGATGCAAGCCAGACTTGAAGGGCAAATTCATCCATTGGACCCGGGCAACCAGCACCAAGGCGGCCATCAGGAGCTATCAACGGATTCTCAAAATGTTGCGTTCCGATCCGCAGTTTCGAGCCTTCCATGAAGGGCGATCGAAGGTTTTGCCGGAATTCTACCACCAGGAGTACGAACGTATGTTGGGCCCTTTTGCCCCATTGTTATCTCGGGCCGACCGTACGCCACTTTTGAGGGACAACGAAGTAAGGCCAGTCTGGAGGCGGACCGCGACTTAATGTAGGTGTCTTTTCATGATGAACAAATGTTGAAACATGGTGGAACAATGGTTGAAATGTTCACCAATTTTTTTCATGAGGCGAACCCGCCATGTCTATCAGCTTGCTCTACCACGCCTTTGGCATTGTCGGATACATTTATCAGAGCAACCGATACATTGCTGGAGCCGTCATTGTGGCCATCTCGGATGATCGTTGGAAGCTCAGATGCTCCCTGTTTGTCGAAGTCTCGAGGTCACCTCTTCCGGGGGAAGCAGGTTCGTCGTTTCCGGGCGGCTCCTATTGGCCGGAAAGTAGTCTATATCGATCTTCCAATACAATTCGGGTGTCCCTTATAAATCACCTCTTTTATTCATTTATTCTAGGGCGGACTCAAGCAAAATGAACCAAAATGGGTGTCCCTTATGCGGTACTTCTCATCCTGTGTGGCGCTGGGGACGGTTCGAACCGAGGCGGTAAAGGAAGAGGGCCCATGGGGCCCTCTTGAAATCACTAGGAAGAAGGCATCCCTGCCCAAATGGTCATTGCACTTCCATGGTGAGCCAGAACGTTACATCACAAATAGCAGGATCGTTGGGATTCGATCCATCCCCATAGCCTCGACTGGTAATCACCATGGTACCCGGTTTCAGCTCACTACCTAGGAAAGTCGCTGAATGGACCTCTCCATCGACTACCAACCGTTTGTTGAAATCATCCAGCGTCTGGAAGCGGAAATCCGGCTCCGGGTCCGTATCCCATTCCTGGAGCCAAGCGTTGATCCCGAAGGTTTCGTTTTCCGCGACACCGAAGGAGGTACTGGTCGATGCTACCCCCGTCCTTCCAAACACCAAAGTATTCCCCTGACCGATCAAGATAAGAGCATCACTTGGCATACCTCTTTTATCATCAAAACGCCTACAGAAATTCGCGTTATTACCTTCGTTGCCAGGCGGACAATGCCACTTTTTATCATAAAAAATGACTTTGCTCTTATCCTCGAAATTAAGGTTGGTAGTCAATACTGTCCTCGGCTTACTGCTACCCGGGATGTTCACGAGAGCTTGGATGTAGAAATCCCCTGTGTTTTTGCCATCATCACAATCATAATCAACCACCAAAGAATGGAAGTTGACTGTCACCAAGAAGTCCTTCACCCATGGACGACTTCCAGCAAGAACTTCCTCGTAATCGTCGCGGATATCGCCATCGGTGTTGGCCATCCCCGGATCGCTGCCGTTGGCCCGTTCGTCGCCGTCGGCGAGACGGTCGAAATCGCCGTCCGCCTCGAGCGGATTGCTGAACACCCGGTAAGGATCCTTACCGACCACCCGCACGATCCAACGGTCCGCCTCGATATCTTCCAACTCGACTTCCTGGCCATCCGACAGTTTGTCGTCATCGGTGTCGGCATCGAGCGGATCGAGGGTCAAAATTCCCAGATCGCGGACTTCAATGCCACGCACCTCTTGAAAATCGGTCAATCCATCTCCGTCAGTATCCTTTTTGTTGGGATCGGTTCCCAAACTGTATTCTTCTCCATCCAACAAGCCATCGAAATCACTGTCGGGCACATTGGGATCAGATTTGGAATCGTAGGTTGATACTGAGCCCGGATTACAAATGGTATTGCATACCTTTGGCTTATTACTGATCCCTTCCACATTGACGGTCCAACCCTCCGTTTCGACGACGTTGACCAGGCCATCGCCATCGCTGTCGGCGAATTGATTGAAGTCTGGCACCGTCGGATCTCCTCCGAAACGGCGTTCGATACCGTCCGACGCGGTGTCCCCGTCAGTATCGGGATTGGTAGGATCGGTCCGCACACGCACCGTTTTTTGGTTCCGCAGCACAACGTCGTATCCATTCACTTCTTCGAAGTCCGATATTCCATCCCCATCGGTATCTTTAGCCCCTGGATCGGTTTTGACCGCAGGCTGGCCGTCTTTCCATTGCAGGCCATCCGCTTCTGCCTTGTCGGACAGACCATCCCCATCGGTGTCTTTCAAGCCACAGGCGGAAAAGACTTTGCGCCGCCCCTTGCCTACGATATCGATTTCCCAGCCGATCAATACTTCCGTTCGGTCGTCGAGGCCATCCCCGTCGGTATCCTTACGCAGATCACTGCAGTTGTTGAGAAACTCGATACCATCGGTCACACGGTCTTGATCCAGATCCTGGACGAACGCCAGCTTGATATCCTTGCCGGTATTGAGAATAAAACTGTCCAATCCTTTCGTCTGATCGATACCGGTGGGCGTAATGATTTCCCACGCCTTGGGTTGGTCCTTCTCGACAGCGGTTTTGCGGATCCGGAATATACGCTCCACCCCGGCTCTGTCCAACTTGGTCGAATAGCTGTTTTCCAACTCGGTTTCCGTCAGAGAACCGGAAGGAGTTGTATCCTCGTCGTAATGGGTCAGGCCGACGGCTTCCAGGGCATCTCTGAGGGTGATGCCGAGATGGCGCCCTTGGGCATCGAACACCATCGGCCGGTCGTTTCCGTCCACGACCCCATCGCCATTGCTGTCCACCAACCTGCCGGTTCCGGTGGCCACCCGCAGATATTCGGTCAGCTCTCCCACGCCGTCACCATCGGCATCGAAACTGCCGTTGTCGATGAGCAGGGTGGCGGTACGTTCGACAATTTCCTGGGAGGTGAAAGCGAAATTGCGTCCCAGTTCGTCGATGATGTCGAAATTGGAGATTCTGAAGACCAGACCCTTGGGATTTTTCATCACCTGCTCCACCAACTGTGGGAAAACAGTATCGTTGGAGAAGATGATGGGACCGCGAACCGGTGCCAAAGGCCCAAGCACGAAGCCGTCCTCTGGCTCCAAATCCGGCAGCAAAGTGGCGATCGGTCGTAATTTCGTCGGATCCTGAGGATCCTGGATCAGGACCGTCAACTGGAGGTTGCGGATGCTGTAAGCCAGATCGGTCGTACTCTTGAGAAAAACGGTGGCCTGAATCCGCGCGCCGGCCACCTCGCGGGAAACCGTGGCACCCTGGGTCGCTTCCACTTCGGTGGACAACGATTCCTCATAAGCATTTTGGGTTTCCTGGATGCTGGTTGCCGTCGACGACTGGGTCCAACTTCCCGTCCATCCCGCTTCTACGTTCAAACTAGAGGTGAACGTTCCACCCGGATCGAAGGGTGAGGCTTTGACCTCATACTGGATACCAGCGGATACTTTGGCGAAAGCCTCCTGGGTATTGGAATTGGTGTTGCTGGTTTCCTTTTTGTCGCTCTGAACCAGGGTCGAAGTCACGCTTTTCGTATCCAGCTCCCGGGTTTCCGTGGCGGTGGATTCCATGAAACGCACATCCAAAGTCAAATTGGTCTCCCCCACCTCGATGGTGGGCGATGGCAGATCGGCAATCCGGGGATTGCGCGTACCCAGAACGATCTCCTCGTCGTCGGTCAACTGGTCACCATCGGTATCTGCCAGAATGGGCGACGTTTTGAAAAAGTTGAACTCCAGGGCATCGTCGTAACTATCGTCGTCGCTGTCCTGGTCAGCAGGATTGCTGAAAATTTCGTTGAGTTCCTGATTGTCACCGAGTCCTTCGCCATCGGTGTCTCCCGCACGGGGATCGATACCGAAACGCTTTTCATCGAAATCTGTTACCCCGTCCCCGTCGGTGTCGCGGGCTGCGACGTTGACCGGTGCGTCCTGGGGTTCCGTGGGATCACCGGGATCGCTGGTCACGACTTTGGAGACGGTGCTGCCATCTGTCATCGTCACGGTAATGTTCCACCCCACCTGTTCAGTGGAATCGGACAGACCGTCGCCATCGCTGTCGATGAACTGATCGCTGGCGATTCCGACGAAATTGGCAGTGCTGGGGTTGGGTTCCGTCAAAGGTTGCGGCGATTCCATCGGATTGCCTGCCAGATCGCGGATATTCACCACCGTCAAGGTATAATTGACCTGGGCCTGGGAATAGGTGGTCAACAGGACGGTATCGTAATTGGGGGCCAGCAGTTTCGCCTCCAGCACTCCCAGATTACCGCCGGTTTCCGCAGTGATTTGATAATTGCCCGGATTCTCCGCATCCTCTTGCTGCACCGGTTCACTGAACTGCACCAGCACCTGTGTATTGCCCTGGGATATCGCCTCGACGACACGGGGTGGTTCATCATCGAAGAGACTGCCGGAATTGCCCGTGGTTACCAATGCGTTCTGCATGGTCGCAGAGCCGTTGTCATTGACGACGGACACATCCATGATTCCAACCTTCAGATTGCCCGGCAGGCTGATTACCACTGTGCCTGTACCACCAAGATTCCATGCTATGACATTGGCCCTGATCCAGCCATCGCCTGTGTCCGCGGAACCGTTTTCAGTTCGGGAACGAACGTACACTTCTCCAGGTTTTTCACCCAGATTGTTCCCTTTTATGGTCACCGTGGCTCCGGGGCTGGCGAAAGTGGGATACAACTCCAGGTTGGTGGGATGAAGGGAGGGTGTGGCCTGGTTCCGGGCTGCCCTCTGTTTAGCCTTTTCAGACCACATCTTGACATCGTAAAATCCAGCAAATGTCGAACCGACCAGGGGTTGGTTCATAGCGGAACCCGGGGCATCCAAACCTTCCATCAAACTTTTCTTCCCTTCGCTGCCTAATAAGGTCACGAGAAGGGGCTTGCCCTTATGCTCTGACAACTCCGCTGCCGACTGTCCATAGGGCACTCCAGCGGCCATTAGCACTAAAGTCGCCCACAGGCAGCATCTGAAAATCCGACTGTGCTGGAAGGTTCGACTCAAATACTGTCTTGCACATTTCATCTCTGACACCTCGATTTTTTTTTCATTATGGTGTTGAAACACTGGTGCCGAGTCCAATATGCCAATATTGAGCCTGATTTCTATTTCATAAGCCTGATCAGAAATGTGAAGGCGGGTCCTGATTCGACTCGTGACTCAAACAGACCGGTTGTTCGAATCCATTTTGCAGGCTTTTCCCATGTTCTCAATAATCCGGGGAGATACCAATTACAGAGTGAAGCACCCCATTGGAATCCGCATCAGCGCCTCTGGTTAAACATTTCAGCCAACACGCTTATGAAAACTAATAAACCCTATTTCGCATGTCCATAGCACTGAAGTATCATTTAGAGATATGTGATATGCTTATTTTTGCCGGGAATTGACAGGCAATCAGTACAGGGCACGACTGCCCCGCTTCAGGAAACGGCGTAGCATCTGCCATTTGATTGTTGTCAGGCTCACGGTGCAGATTCAGAGCCTGACGAAATTCAGCAATGAAGTCCTAACAGCGCCAGCACCAGCTCGATCCGGTTTGTAACTCCGACTTTCTCGTA
>JALVSV010000421.1 GCA_027024125.1 Methylothermaceae bacterium
GGCCCCCTTGATGCCCTTCGATGCCACTGGCAGATCCCCCTGGGCGGTCCCCTTCGAATTTGCGGACTATCTGGAACTGGTCGACTGGACCGGGCGGGCGATTCGGGAGGACAAATGCGGATTCATCGCCTCCCACCAACCCAGGATACTGGACCGACTGGGCATCGATGGTGAAGCCTTCATCAGCTATGCGGACCGTCTGTTGAAGCAGTTCGGTTCTGCGATAGGGGCCCCTCAGTCCATGGTGGATCTGTGTGCCCGGCGGCAGACCAAATATCTGCGGGGGATGCGGGCCTCAAGACAGGTTTTCGTCCTGCAACCGGCGGCATGAGTTTTTGTTGTTCACATGACTCAAACTTCAATATTGCACGTAACCGTTCCTGACGAACTGATCGGCAAACGCCTGGATCAAGTCCTGGCAAAACTGTTTCCCGATTATTCACGCAGCCGATTGAAACGCTGGATCGAAGAAGGACAGGTCCGCGTCGATGGCAGCGCCTTACGTCCACGCGACAAACTCAGGGGGGGCGAGCGAATTGAACTCCGAGTAGTGGAGGTTCCCTCCGGGACCCACCTGCCACAAGATATTTCTTTAAATATCGTATTCGAAGACGAGCATCTGGTGGTGATCGACAAACCCGCAGGGCTGGTGGTCCACCCTGCAGCTGGCCATTACGATGGTACCTTGCTCAATGCATTGTTGTTCCATATCCCTGACCTGGAAACCCTGCCCCGGGCAGGCATCGTCCATCGTCTTGACAAGGAAACCAGCGGCCTTTTGGTGATCGCCAAAACCCTCAAGGCTCATAAAAGCCTGGTGGATCAACTACAGGCTCGTACCGTAAACCGTGAATATCTGGCTCTGGTTCAAGGCACAATCATCACCGGCGGTACTGTCGAGGCGCCCATCGGTCGCCACTCCACCGACCGCAAGCGTTTTGCGGTAGTGCCCAATGGCAAAGAAGCAATCACCCATTATCGGGTGGCAGAACGCTTCCCTCACCATACTTTGGTCAAAGTCCAATTGGAAACAGGACGCACCCATCAGATTCGGGTACACATGGCCTACCTGCGCTTCCCGCTAGTGGGTGATCCTCAATATGGACGCCTGCGCCTACCTCCGGGTGCCAGCACGCGATTGAAAGAAGCATTGCGAAGTTTCAAACGCCAGGCACTTCACGCCGTCCGGCTTTCCCTGCGGCATCCCGAAACCGGAGATGAACTGAGTTGGGAAAGTCCGCTACCCAGGGATTTCCTGGAAATACTTGAAGTTCTGCGGGAAGAACCCGCTGCAAAATCATAAAATTTTTTACGGTGCGCCCTCTACCCGCAATCGCATCATTCCAGGGAAAATCAGTCCGACGATGTTGACGCAGCCAGTGGGAACAAGGCGTAGAAATTATCAGCACTGACCTCGGCAACCTGCTCAAAAGAGATCCCTCTAAGCTCTGCCATTTTTTCCGCCACATGCTTGACCAGATAAGGATAGTTGGGCTTGCCCCGATGGGGAATCGGGGCCAGATAAGGTGAATCCGTTTCAATCAGGAAACGATCTTCGGGCACCTTGCGTGCGACTTCCTGTATCGCCTGGGCATTTTTGAAGGTGACGATACCAGAAAAGGAAATATAGAGATTCATGTCGAGGGCACGCCGCGCCATGTCCCAGTCCTCGGCAAAGCAATGGAGCACCCCTCCCACTTCCCTGCCACCTTCCTCTTTCCAGATCTTGAGCGTGTCCTCACGGGCATCCCGGCTGTGGACGATGACAGGCTTGCCCAATTCCCTGGCCACCTGGATGTGCTGACGGAATCGGTCGTGTTGCCAGACCAGATCCCCTTCGCTACGAAAGTAATCCAGACCGGTTTCGCCAATGGCGACCACTCTTGGATCGCGGCCATACGCCATCAGTTTTTCCGTGGGAATCGTCAACCCCCGGCAGTCGTTGGGATGGACACCCACGGAAACGGAAATTTCCCCTGGGTAAGGGTCAGCCAGATCGCGCATCCTGGGATAGGTTTCGAGATTGATGCCGACAGAAAGCATATGGGTGACACCTTCCTGGCGGGCTTTTTCCATGAAACGGGTGAAATCCTTGTCATAAGGCTTTAGGTCAAGGCGGTCCAGGTGACAGTGAGAATCAATCAGCATCCACATACCCAATCGTTGCAGTCGGAAAAGGACTACATGGTATGGGTCGGCTTGTCCGATTGCAACATTCCAGCCAAATGGGTTTCGATCTTTCCCCGGGTTTTACCCTCATCCTCGTCACTGAACTTGACCCCTACGCCGGCGGCGCGATAACCTTCCGCCCCTTTCGGGGTCACCCAAATGATCTTTCCGGCCACGGGGATGCGTTCCGGTTCGTCCAACAGGCTGAGCAGCATGAACACTTCGTCCCCCAACTCGTATTCACGGCTGGTTGGAATGAACAGTCCACCGTTGGGCACGAAAGACATGTAGGCCGCATAGAGGGCATTCTTGTCCTTGATCGTCAGCGACAAAATGCTCTGTTTGGACTTGGCTTGGCTCATGATCTCAAACGGTAAATGGTGATAAACAACGATTCCAGCAACAATGTTCGATTCAGCTGGGTGTGCAACCCTTCGCGCAAATGCAGCAGACGTTGCCACAAATCATGCAAGTGCCTTAAGTTTAGCTTGCACACCTGACTCTGCAACCATTGCATACAATCAGGATTGAGTAACCGGTCTCCACCCCCCTGGGCCAGGCGAATAAAATCGGCGGTGATCGTCTGCAACCAGACAATCACAGGTTCGAGATCCGCCTCCTGCCAGGAGGCGGCGAGAATCACCGGGTCCTTCTGTCGATCGAGAAGTTGTTCCATTGTCTCAATGAGTCTGCGCCGGCGTGCTGGAAGATCACTCTCCAGCCACTGTTTGGCCGCCAGGGGGGCACCTCCGACCTGCCCCAGGGCAACCCCGGCAAGTTCCGGTGTGAACCCGCAGGATTGCAGCCACTGTATCGCCTCTTTGGCGGGGGGGACAGCCAGTTTCAGGTGCTGACAGCGGCTGAGGATGGTTGCTGGCAATTGACCCGGCATTTCACAGACCAGGATAATCACTGTATCATCGGCCGGTTCCTCAAGGGTCTTGAGAAAACTATTGGCCGCGGCGACGTTCATTTGGTCTGCCGAATCGATCAACACCACCCGACCCCTGTCATATTGGGATTTCAACTCCAGTCGCCCGATAAGACCACGAATACGGTCCACTGTGAGGGGCTTACCGGTTTCAGGCGTGATTTCGATCAGATCCGGATGGGTGGATGC
>JALVSV010000422.1 GCA_027024125.1 Methylothermaceae bacterium
AGACCCGACCCAGACGTTGCCGAAAGGAATTCGGTCTGGAAACCGATCAGTCCTCTCGAGGGAATGATATATTCCAGCCGTACCCTACCTTGCCCATCCATGGTCATGTCCTGTAATTCAGCCTTGCGTAGCCCCAGATTTTCCATCACCGCCCCCTGATGTGTCTCATCCACCTCCAGGGTGACGCGCTCGTAAGGCTCGCACACTTTGCCATCGATCCGTTTCAAAATGACTTCCGGACGCGAGACCGCCAGCTCATAACCTTCCCGACGCATGGTCTCGATCAGGATCGACAGATGGAGTGCACCCCGGCCCGAAACCTGGAACTTGTCCGGATCATCGCCTTCCTCCACCCGCAGGGCAACATTGTGTTGCAATTCCTTGAGCAGGCGTTCACGCAGATGGCGGGAGGTAAGGAACTTGCCCTCACGTCCGGCAAAGGGGGAGGTATTGACCTGGAAGGTCATACTGACCGTCGGTTCGTCCACTAATAGTGGAGGCAAGGCTTCGGGTCTTGCGGGATCACAGAGGGTATCGGAAATATTGAGGGGATCGATACCACAGAAGGCGACAATGTCACCGGCACCGGCTGAGACCACCTCTACCCGGTCCAGCCCTTCGAAACCAAAGACCTGAGCCACTTTGGCACTGCGCGTCTGACCATCACGGTCCACGACTGTCACCACCTGATTGCGCTCCAATCGCCCCCTCTGGATCCTGCCGATACCGATCACACCGACATAGGAATTGTAATCGAGACTGGTCACCTGCAGTTGCAATTCACCATCGTCTTCCACGGGGGGTGGCGGAACATGCTCGATCACAGCCTCGAACAGCGGCGTCATGTCCTGGGCATTGGTGTCGTGATCGAGACTGGCATATCCATTGAGCGCGGACGCATAGACCACCGGAAAATCGAGCTGCTCGTCACTGGCACCAAGGCGATCGAACAGGTCGAAGGTCTGGTCGAGCACCCAGTCGGGTCGGGCCCCAGGGCGATCGATCTTGTTGATCACAACGATTGGTTTGAGCCCTCTGGCAAGCGCTTTCTGGGTCACGAAGCGCGTCTGGGGCATAGGGCCTTCCACAGCATCGACCAACAGCAACACCGAATCCACCATGGACAGGATCCGTTCCACTTCTCCGCCGAAATCAGCGTGGCCAGGGGTATCCACGATATTGATACGATAATCCCGCCATTTCAGGGATGTATTCTTAGCCAGGATTGTGATACCACGCTCGCGCTCGAGATCGTTGGAATCCATCACCCTTTCGGTCAGTTTCTCGTGTTCAGCAAAGACACCCGACTGCTGTAGCAGTTTGTCCACCAGGGTCGTCTTCCCATGGTCCACATGGGCAATGATAGCGATGTTGCGGATATTCTGGGTCACGTATTCGGGTACTCCTTAACTGTAAAATTCAATTCTGCTCCCAGGGGAGGTCGTGGAAACGCCAACCACCCAGGGTACTACGATGTTTGTTTTCATCCAAGGGACCCTCGAAACCTTCATCGATATTCACCAAAGTCTCATAACCTTCCGCAGCCATCGTCTTGGCCGCTTCCATAGACCTATGCCCACTGCGGCACAGAAAAAGGATCGGAGTAGAGGGATCTGGAACCACTTCTTTGACTGCCCCGGCAAAATCCGGGTGAGGCTGCATCGGCAAACCATCCTTCCAGGGAATGAGGATCGAACCAACGGGGTGCCCCACAAACAGATGTTCGCATGTGGTACGAACATCGATTAGCACTGCGTCAGGATTTTCCTGCATGAACTGCCATGCAGCCGGCGGTTTCAGATTAAGAATTTGAGATATATTCATGATACTTCCTCCAGTTTTTTCTCACCAACCAAACAGACCTCGTTGCGCCATCCCTGACGGATATCGCCCCGGCGTCCTTCCTCCCGATAAACTCTGATGACAAGTCCTTGAAACAAATCCAACAACTCGTTTTCAGCCAAAAGAAAATCTGGATTGGATGGTCCCATTTCAGTGACCTTGTCGCGAACGAATGTCTGATAGAACAACAGCCCTCCCGGTTTCAACGCCTGTTGAATCACAGGGCAGAGCCGGCGTTCCAGGAACCGGCTGACCACGATGACATCGAACACCCCTTGCGGCCAAGCCTTGGAAGTGACGTCACACGCCTGCGCTTTCAGATCCAATCCCAATGCCCGGGCCCTTTGCCCGAGTCTGGCAATGGCCACTGGCGAAATATCCCAGGCTTCGACAGTCAGCCCACACTCTGCCAAAAGCAGCGCATTGGATCCCAGTCCACAGGCCAGATCAAGCGCGCCACCTCGATGCGGCAGCAAATGGCGATAGTCGGTCAAGACTTTAGCAGGCGCCGGCCAGCTACCCCGGGCATGGATACGGTCCCATTTGACCCTATCATCCTCACTCACGTTCAACTTTTCCAATAAGCCGGGGTCAACAGGACCAACAGGGTGAAAATTTCCAGACGCCCCAACAACATGGCAAAACCTGCCAACCACTTGACTGTATCTGGCATGGTCATGAAACCTGCCGCAACCTCGCCCAGGCCTGGTCCCAAATTATTCAGAGTCGCAGCCACAGCAGCAAAGGCGGTGACCTGATCCAATCCCGCCGCCATCATCAGAACCATAATCACAGCAAACGATACCACGTAGAGAGAGAAGAATCCCCACACTGCCTCGACGACCCGGGATGATACCGGTATCCGTCCCACTTTGACCGGAATCTCAGCCTGGGGATGAATCAGTCGCAAAATTTCCCGTATACCCTGTTTATACAGCAAAACCACCCGAATCACCTTAATCCCACCGGCAGTGGAACCTGCGCATCCGCCGATAAAGGCACTGAGAATCAACAATACCTGGGCAAAAGGTGGCCATTCAGTATAACTGGCACTGGTGAAACCTGTGGTGGTCATGAAGGAAATCACCTGAAACAAACCATGGCGGATGGCATCAGCTGGCACCAGCCCCCCTCTCCACCAGAGATAGCCCCAAAGTAGCAACACGAACATCAAAAGCAAACCAAGGTAGGCACGAACCTCGCTGTCCATTCGATAAATACCGGGGCGATGCTGTCGTAGGATCTCGAAATGCAGGGCAAAGTTGATACCTGAGATCAGCATGAACAAGGTGGCGATCAGTTCGATTGCAGAATTATGGAAAAACCCGATACTTTCGTCATGGGTGGAAAAGCCACCGATGGCAATGGTAGAAAAGGCATGTCCCAATGCATCGAACACGGTCATTCCAGCCACCCAATAACAGAAACCACATAGAATGGTGAGCCCCAGATAAACGCCCCACAACGCCTTGGCGGTCTCCGCGATCCGTGGGGTGAGTTTGTTGTCCTTCATCGGGCCAGGTGTTTCAGCACGGTACAACTGCATCCCCCCGACCCGCAACAACGGCAACACGGCCACCGCCAATACCACGATCCCCATTCCGCCAAGCCACTGAAGCTGTTGACGGTAATAGAGGATGGAAGGCGGTAGATGGTCGAGATCGGAGATGACGGTGGCACCCGTGGTAGTCAGACCGGAGATGGACTCGAAAACCGCATCGGTCACGGACATATGTGGATTTTCCGAAAAGGTGAAAGGAACTGCCCCGGTCAATCCCAGAATCACCCAAAACAGAGCGACCACCAAGAATCCATCACGGACCCGCAAGTCATGATTGGCATGGCGAAAAGGAAACCATAAAGCCAACCCCGCCAGGAGAATCAGTACGAACGCGAGCAGGAATGGAACGTAGGCACCATCGTGATAAATCCACGATATCGCCAAAGGGGGCAACATGGTCAGACTGAAAAAGCCCATCAGTGCACCGATGATGCGGAGCACTACCTGAACCTGGACCACACTTCTCAATCAGGCAGCCCTCGCGGGCATTGGGGCGAACAGTTTCTCCACCGCCGGAATCAGCTTCTTGTCAAGCAGGAACATAATGATATGGTCGTTTTCTTCGATCTGGGTATCGTGATGGGCTTGAATCACTTCCTTCCCTCGCACCAAAACGCCAGGCACCACACCAGTAGGCAATTTGAGGCGCTCAATGGTCCGTCCCACCACCTTGGATTGCCCTGGACAACCGTGGGCCACCGCCTCAATTGCTTCGGCAGCCCCACGGCGCAGAGAATGGACCTGTACGACATCACCGCGGCGGACGTGTCTGAGCAGGCTGCCAATGGTGGCCTCTTGGGGGGAGATGACCAAATCAACCAGGTTTTTCTCCACCAGATCCGCATAGGCTGGCCGGTTGATCAGGCTGATCACCCGGCGTGCTCCGAGTTTTTTGGCCAACATGGCCGAGAGGATATTGGCTTCGTCATCGTTGGTAATGGCGCAGAATACATCCACGTTTTCGATATTCTCATTGAGCAGCAAGTCCCGATCGGCAGCATCGCCCACCAGCACCACGGTATTGTCCAGATCCTCGGCCACCTTGCGGGCCCGGGCCGGTAGCTTTTCGATCATCTTCACCTGGAAACGGTGCTCCAAAGCCTTGGCGACCCGTTTGCCGATATGCCCTCCGCCGGCGAACATGATACGCTTGTAGGGACGGTCCCAGCCGCGCAGCTCGCTCATGACCGCCTTGATCTCTTCTTTGGATGCCACGAAGAACACTTCGTCTCCCGGCTCGATGATCATGTCCCCGGTCGGTACAATAGCCCGCCCCTGCCGGAAGATGGCGGTGATTCGGGCATGGACCCGGGGCATGTGCTGGTGCAGTTCCCGTATCGGATGAGTCACCAGAGGACCACCCTGAATCGCCCGAACAGAAACCAGACGTACCCGGCCATGGGCGAAGTCGAGCACCTGCGAGGCTCCGGGGTAGGCCAAAAGGCCACTGATGAAGTCACTGATGATCTGTTCCGGGCTGATCACCACATCCACCGCCACGCCGTTGGGCCCGAACAGCCCCCGATAACGGGTATACTCGATGGCTCGGATCCGGGCGATTTTCTTCGGCACCTTAAACAAGGTATGGGAGATCTGACAGGCCAACATGTTGGTTTCATCGTCACTGGTAACCGCCACCACCAGGTCGGCACCTGAAGCCCCGGCCTTTTCGAGTATCGGAGGGTGAGCGGCGTTGCCGGCCACTGTGGCGATATCGAAACGATCGCGTAGCTCCCTTAGAATTTCCGGGTCAGTATCCACGACCACCACGTCATAGAATTCCTGGGCAAGATTGCTGACCACACTGGTCCCGACCCGGCCTGCGCCCAATACTAGGATCCTCATCAACGCTTGTCCTTGAACTTTATCCCCAGGGAATGTAGTTTTCGATAGAGATGGGTACGCTCCATACCGATGGCCTGGGAGAGGCGGGCCACGCTGCCACCATGCTTGTCCAGATGATATTCGAGATAGGCCTTCTCGAAACGTTCGCGAGCTTCCTTCAGTGGCAGATCGTAGAATTCCGGAGCATCGATCGACTCTTTGGTGATGATTTCCCCAAGGGCAGTCTTCACTTCATCCAACTCGACTTCTTCGCCACTGCCCAGGATCAGCAGGCGATGGACCAGATTCTTCAGCTCACGGATGTTCCCTGGCCATGCGTAGTTGCGGAGAAAATTCTGCACTGCCACAGGGAAACGGCGAAAAGCCAATTTCTCTCCAGTGACGAAGTAATCGACATAGAAATTCAACAGGTCGGGGACATCTTCACTGTGCTGACGCAGAGCGGGAATGGGAAGCGTCACTTCATTGAGCAGATAATACAAGTCCTTGCGGAAACGGCCCGCCTTGACTTCGTCCTCAAGATTTCGCCGGGTAGAGGCCAACACCCTCACATCCACTTCCACCTGCTGGCTGCCACCGACCCGGAGAAATATCTTGGACTCCAAAGCACTCACCAAACGCAGTTGGGTCTCAGCATCCATGTCTCCGACTTCGTCCAGGAACAAAGTCCCGCCATGGGCCTGTTCGAGCAATCCCCGGTGAACGTTTCCGCCCTCTTCCTTACCAAAGAATTCCACGGCTGAATATTCCGGTGCGATGGTACCCAGCCCCACCGCGACAAAAGGCCCCTCTCGCCGGTGGCTGTGCCGATGCAGATAACGGGCGAAAGTCTCCTTGCCGGTACCGGGTTCGCCGACGAACAAGACCCGGGTATCGTATTGCGCCAGGCGTTTTACTTGATCGCGCAGACGTTCCATCGCCGCACTCTTGCCTATAGGCTCGATGAAGGTGGATTCAACCGGAACCGCTGCACTACGTTGTGAACTGGAAGATTCCAGTGCTCTTTCCACCGTGGATAGCAATTTGGCCATGGAAAGCGGCTTTTCAAGATAATCGAAGGCCCCGAGACGGGTGGCTTCGACAGCCGTTTCCACCGTACCATGACCAGACATCATGATCACGGGACAACTCATCCCGCTTTCGTTCCATTCCTTGAGTAGGCTGACGCCATCCACATCGGGCATCCAGATGTCCAACAACACCAAATCAGGACGCGCCTGTTGCCAATGCACCCGTGCCTGAACTCCGTTGGCGGCAGTCAGCACATGAAACCCCTCGTCCTCGAGAATGTCCTGTACCAACTGGCAAATATCCGGTTCGTCGTCAACAACCAATATCGTAATCTTGTCGTTCATATCTCTGCTCTGTCATTTCGATGCGCCTCCGATGCATCCACGTGCGCCCTGGATTCCACTGGCAACCGGATGACAAACCGGGCGCCATTGTTGAACTGGCGGTCCAAACGGATCGTCCCTCCATGTTCCTCGACAATTTTTCTGACGATGGCGAGACCCAGACCGGTCCCTCGGGATTTCGTCGTCACGTATGGATCGAAGATCTGTTCTGCCTGCTCTGGTGCCACCCCAGGCCCGTCGTCTTCGACCACCCATTCCAGGCCCGTCCATCCCGCTTCTTTGACGTGGTGAACGGATATTGTCAGGTGAACGGGCTGCGTGCCAGCTTCCAACGCATTTTTGATCAAATTGTGTAAAACCTGGCGAAGACGCAAAGGATCGGCCGACAAAACAGGCAACCCAGGGTCTACATCCAGATGGAATACAACGCCTGAATCCGGGGGATACAAGGCCAACACCTCTTCTATCAGTATACCCATATCCACCGGTTGGGGTTGAAGCTTCGGCAGTCTGGCATATTCCGAGAAAGCGTTCACCATGGTTTTGAGTGCTTCCACCTGTTGGACGATGGTGTGGGTCGAACGTTCTAGCACCGCACCCCCTTCAGGTCCCACCTGCGGTTTCAGCTTTCGCTCCAGGCGTTCGGCCGCGAGCTGAATTGGGGTCAAGGGGTTTTTGATCTCGTGGGCCAGCCGACGTGCCATCTCGCTCCAGGCGGCATATTTCTGCGCCTGAACCAGGGTCGTGATATCGTCGAAGACCAATACCGCACCACTACGGCGACCGTCGGCTCCCTGCAGTGGGCTACCCCGGCACAACAATACTTTCTGTCCCTGTTGGTCGGTGATGACCACCTCTTCCTGCCAGATGCCCTCGCTTTCAAGCAGCCGGGTGCGAATCAATTGCACCAGATCGGACAATGCCGGATTCGCTTCTGCCAAGGAACGCAGAGGCTGGCCACAGATAGAGGAGAAATCAATCCCCAGAATGCTCTCGGCCGCTTGATTGGCGGTCCTGAGGCGGGTTTGATCGCTCAGGGTCAACACACCTGAAGAGAGATGACCCAAAACGGTTTCAAGATAGGCACGCTGATCCTCCACTTGCCGCCTCGAACGTTCGGCCTCGTCCCGGGCCTGGGACAAACGATTGGTCATGGTATTGAACGAACTGACCAGAAAGCCCATGTCATCCTTCTGCAGAATCGGCAACCGGCTGTCCAGATTTCCCTGTGCCACTGCCCGGGTTCCCTGGACCAACATCTTGACCGGCGCCACGATGCGGCGAATGCTCAAGAAGGCCGCCCAAATCGAGGCCAGCATACTGAGGAGTAGTGTCAGGGCGAGGGTGAGGGAAAAACTGAACTTCAGCGAGCGGCGCAAATAGCCCATTTGCCGGTAATGCGCATAGGCATTTTCCACAGTTCTGGCCAACAGATTGATACGATAGGGTAATGGATAGAGTGCCTGGAGAAACAGCGAACTTTCCATCTGTACCGGCAGCAGCACTCTGACCTGCAACCTGGCATTATCATTCTCCGTCACCACAGGCCCAGGAGACGGATCGAGCCCTACGTACCCGTGCTCCCTGGCCAAGGTGATCAAGGAAGGATCCGGCATGCTTGGCAGGATCAGATCCACACCAGCGCTACTGGTGGCAACGATACGCCCTTCCCGGGTCAATAGCGTCATCTCAGATGCACCACTTTTCTCACGCAGTCGGTTCAACTCGATGACCCTGACTTCTTCCGGTACCTCCGCCAACTTTTCAGCCAGCCGCTGGGTACGCTGCCGCAGCCCTTGCGTACGCTGATCCAGTGCGGCCTTGCCCAGTTCCAGTGAACTTTCCATGGCCTGATCGATTTCCACGTCGAACCAGCTGTCGATACTGCGATGGAGAAATTGGAACGAATAGTAAAAGACGATCGAGGCAGGTGTCAGAGCCAGAACGACGAATAGCAGTACCATTCGAAATGCCAGCCGGGAACCTGCGGCACGTTTGCGGAACTGCCGAATCAGCCACCAGATGTTCCCTCCCACCAATCCGAGCAGAAGAATGCTACCCAGAGCATTGATAAGAAGGAGCCAGGAATACCACTGATTAAGCTCCGATGCCTTTTGAGTGGCGGAACTCATCAAGTGCAGCGGCACCAGGATGATTCCGAAAAGCACAATGACCAAAAGGCTAAGCGGCAATCTCATTGAGAAATCCACCATCGATAGGGATTGGAGTGCAACCGCCATTCAGGTGAGAAATAGGCAATCGGGCGAAGCGCCCACGGCAGCCTTTCTATATTGAGCCAGACTTCCACCTCTCCATAGGAAGGACGGGGAGGGGTCCAGCCTTCTTCAATGGAAAAAGCGATTTCATTCAACTCACCCAGGGCCACCAATGCCGACTCGAGCCGTGGAAAGCTGCGCTGGAAACGGTTGGTTTCGTCTACCACCCGATAGACCTGGGATAAAGGGTAATACTGAATCTGGAAGTCAAGATCCCGACGCCATACCGTCTCGTCCCAAAGCCCACGGCGCGGTTGGCGAATGCGGGTGGTCACCGTCAAAGTCAAAGGTACTCCGTTATCCAGGGCCTCGACCAGGGTGTTGCTGAAGCGATAGTCGATACCGGAGGTCAAAGCGACGGCATCCTGTTGGAAAACCAACGAAGCATATCTGACCTGGAAACCATAATCACCTCCGATCGCGGTGAGCGACCACAGGCACAACAGACACCAGGTTCCAATCTTCAAGTGCTGCATTTCTCCAGCCTGGAATAATAGAATCCATCCATCTTCCCCGGCAGAATTTGACGGCCACGAGCCATGGACACCCCCCAGTCCGCCTCGATGGGAAGCACCCTTGCATCGCGATGCAAGCTGGTAAACGCTTGAATCTGTTGTTCATTTTCCTCAGGAAGCAGGGAACAGGTGGCATAGAGCAAGATCCCACCCACGGACAAGAGTGGCCATACCGCTTCGAGAATCTCGAACTGCGTTTTGGCCAGTGCCTCGATATCCCGATCCTGACGCAGCAGCTTGATATCAGGATGGCGGCGAATGACCCCCGTTGCAGAGCAAGGGGCATCCAGCAGGATGCGGTCAAAGCAGCGCCCATCCCACCAAGTCATGGCGTCACGTGCATCGGCACATATCATTTGCACAGCATGATCAC
>JALVSV010000423.1 GCA_027024125.1 Methylothermaceae bacterium
ATCTGTTCAAACTCAACTCCAATGAAGTAGATCAGCAGATGAAGCAATTGGACCTGCAGCGGGATTGACACTGGTTCCTCCATGGTGGCGTCTGGTCCACGATACGGACCACCGGCCGGCGGCGAGACTGGATGCTGCCGGCCATCTTTTTTCGCAAGTCATTGATTCGATATACAAAAGTAGCGGGTCCTTCCTGGGAGGGCGAGGCAAGGGTAATTCGAACCTCGTTGGGTGGGTAGTTAGTAACGATTCTCATTAAGTCATGCCTGAAAAGACCAAGAAATCAGAGCTCTTCGCCCTGCTCACCCTGGGCGACCTGGAGAAGCTGACCGGCCGCGCTAGGCACACCATACGCCGACGTCTGGAACGCGCCGGAATCAAGCCGGAGAAGGTGACACGCAACACCCACTATTACCGCCCACCCGAGGCATTGCGGGCAATCTACGCCGATCCATCCGAAGGCCTGCACCAGCAGCATCGTTCCGTATCTGAGGAACGGGCAAAGCTCATCAACGCCCAGCGCCGGCGGGTAGAGATGGAGATCGAAGAACGCACAGGGCAGCTGGTGGAAATCGACTTGGTGCGTGACACCATCCTGAGCGGTGTTACCATCCTGCGTGGTCGCCTGGAACAGATGCCGGCAGCCATAGCCAGCCGCATCATGACGGCCGACAGCCAGTCATCGGCGGAAGGGATCATCATGGATGAGGTGGAGCAAGCCCTTGGAGATCTACAGAAGACCTTCAAAGAGTACAAATAAGGATGGCTGACATCCATGCCACACGCCATATCTTTCAGATCAAGGCAAAGTTTGTAGCAGTATTGGAAACAGAGGCATGAATCGCGCCGGTTTCCTAAGCATTTCCAATCCCTGCCTATGATCAGTCAGTTATGTTCTTCGCCATGGCCGGCCATTTTTCCATATCATTGATATGTGGCGGCTATTGTTCATAACGTCAGAACTATGCCAGTAGCAGTGATATTCTGTATTATTTCTTGCAAGTTGACACATATTTTGCCCCATGAGCGCCGGATGGTCCTTGTTAACGCCAAGTTGCCACTGAAATCCTCAGATGGCAGGCAGACGGCACCCAAAATAGCACCGGCAAGACTTTTTGTTGTGACCGTTAGTGTCTGACGGTATCTTTGACGGTATGAGCATTTATCTCGAACGAAATCATGTTACCGATCAATAGCTTTTGACCAGAGTTCGAATCCCTTCGCCAGCTCCATTTTTTTCCTGTCACTGTTTTGTCGTCACAAAGGTCCATTCCAGGTTCTCGCTTTTCCCATTGTAGGTAAAGGAGGCGTCGACACGGTAGGTTGTTCCGGGATACAAGGGTTGGATGGGGAACCAGGCAAATTGTCTGGGTGTGAACAGATTGTTTGGATCATGTTCATGGTCCAGACGGCTGAAATCGTTCACCGTCATCCACTGCCCTGAATGTGAATCCAGATAATGGAGGGAGAATGAGTCCATGCGGATGTCTTCGGCGGTATAAGGATTGAAGTGGACCGAGATGGGATATCCTGTGACCTCAAGGTCGGGCAACGGATCGGGAAACTCGCCGGTAAAACGGGTCGGTGTCGGGTAATCCCTGGCTGGCCAGACGACATAGTCGGGGGCCACAGCCAGCCTTTCCCATTCCGACTCTTCCCAGCGACTCACCGAAATCAGGAATCCGGTATGACAGATGTCGGGATAAAATGAAGCCTCGTCCATGTTGCTGGTACCAGCCTTGGCGCAAAGATCTTCGCGCCATTCGGATCTGATCTTAATTTCTGGGCATGCAGACAGGGTGAAATAGCGTACCGGTCGATAAGCTGCCACACCGGGATGACGACACAGGCTATCGAGCCAATCCTTCTTTACCTTGTAGCGATCGTCACACAGGAAGTAATAGCTACCAGGACCATGCAACAAAGCATCCTCCGGGGGGGACTCACAGAAACGCCGGATAAAACGGCCATCAATCACAGTCCCGTTTGCACATTTGAGCCCTTTGACGCTGTCGTCCACGATGGCATCATCCGGAAGGTTCCGGCACAGATACGCCTCGTCATCTCTATTGAGCAGATAATCCCCGCATCTAAGGTAACTCCTGGCAGCGAAATACTCAGGTTTGTCAGTACAAATCCGGCTTAACTGGCGATTGCCCATGTCATAGACAAAGATAGTGTCATCCCGGGCGATTCCTATCTCATCCACGGTGAAATCCAAAAACCCGAACCGATGATAGATTGCCGACATCAGGCTCGAGATAGAACCGGAATAGCTTGTTGCACTACCAGTGGAGATATTCTCCGAAACTTTTCTGCTTGGATAACCCACATGCAGCGCCCGGTCGGATGGTTTGACTCCGGTAAACCCTATCCTGCCTGGCAACTGGTGGTGATAGTCCAGATAATCGGTCGAATTCACCGGATTGGCATTGAGATAATGCACATGGTTGGCCGCCGATTCGGTCAGTAACTCGGAATGGTGAAACAAAGGCATTCCTGCCAGCTTGCGGTAATGGTTGAGAATTCCATAGGGATCCTCCTCCGCCATTGATGAAGAATCATCGGACGCAGCAGACAGGTTCCGGTTGAACAGTCCCAAACCAATGAAAATGACAAGACCCACAACCATGAGCAGTACAGACAGCGGTTTCACCCACAGCATGTTGTCACCCACTCATGCGGCTCCCCCGGCATCAACCAGCGATCAGCAGCAATTCAGGCTAGTTCCAGCTTGTTTTCGACTTTTTTCACACCCTCGACATACCAGCAATCGTGCCCTGCCAAACCGATCTGTTCTTTCACCGCAACACGCCCCATCAGGGTGACCTCGCCATCCCGACACACGATCGTGACCTGTTGGTGGTCAACGAACGGATCGACATCGAGCACCAAAACGATGGCCTCCTTCAGCTGATCATCGTTGTCCTCCTCTGGAGGAGACACTTTTAGATCATTGATCACGTTACGACTGCCAGGAATCCACCAAGCCAACACTTCGGCCAACCGACGATCGCAGAGCGAACGAACCTTACCCTCCAGATAGACGATGCCTTCTTCGACATGAATCAGAAAATGCCCCGCTTCGCCATCCAATTCACGCAGAACATCCTTTTCGCCTTTGTGATTGAGCGTCGTAACACCATAATGAGCCAATGCGGAATCATTCAACAGCCTCTTGCCAAGATGCAGAAGAATCTCATCATCACCCATCGTTTCCGAGGGGGTTACCGTCAAACGGTCATCCACACCAACAACCCC
>JALVSV010000424.1 GCA_027024125.1 Methylothermaceae bacterium
TGGTGGCCAGAAAGTCGTGCAACAGAGAAGGCCGGTTCTGGCTCGACTCGTAGGGACGCACGATCATGACATTTCGTCCGAACACCTCGGCCCAGGCATCGACGAATCTTCGGTAGCCGAGATACCAGCGATTGGGATTACGGCGCTGGAACGATAAATAGTTTCTGAAACCAGATGCCCAGCCTGGATTCTTGATCGCACGTACCGATTGATTATAGGCGGAGATCCACCAGTCGTCATGGCGGCGCAGGTAGACCAACACCCTGACCTGGAAGCCTTCGAAGAATTCCCGCACGTGCTCGATCTCACCCGGCAAGACGAACATTTCCGAACTGACGAGAACCTTACGGGGTCTTACGGCATCGACTTCTCGATACAATTCATCACCGAGCGCCCGAATCCATTCCGGATCAGGTGCCTTCCCATGGCGATTGAAACCCAGGGCCGTCGTCAAGTCGTAATGGGCGGTTCCACGCATCCCGGCACTGGGATAGAGTATCCCGCTTTCCATCAGCTTCCGGCGATGATGGGCGAAAAAGTGTTGAATGGCCGATGTGCCGGTTTTGTTGAGGCCGACATGGAGGATCAGTTCTGGCATGGTTAAGTCTTCAACCACGCAGCCGACCGCCGGTTCTCTGGTCGCAACTCGAATGTCATAGGTCCTGCATCGGGTAAAATTTCATTTTCAGACGTTTGCCCTTTCATGGCAAGCACTCCAACCCTGACCACACCAACTCGGCCGGATGGTCGACAGCGCGGTAACCACAAGGTCGGAAGTCCCGATAGGCCCGCAGCAGACTGGGGAGCAATCGAGACCTGCCGGTCAGAGGCAGATAAATACATTTCCCGAGTCCCCGGATAGCGGCGGCTAGGGGAAAGAGCCCCCGATGATGCTGCCACAAATATTTCAAGGTACTGAGATTTTCGTGATAGTGGCTATATTCAGTGGCAGGAATACTGGCACTGCCTTCATGAACCACCCGGGCGGCAGGACACCAGGCCAGATCGTAGCCCTGGCGCCGCAGGCGGTGGGCAAGATCCAGCTCCTCAAAATATAAGAAGTAACTCTCGTTGAGCAGGCCGGCTTGGCGCAGAGCTCTGGAGCGCAGAAACATCGATGCCCCGGCGACATAATCGAGCTGTGGGACTGGCAATTCAAGCACCTGGTCGTAGGCACGGCCCTGATACAACTGATGATAGGTAGTCAGGAAAGGATTGAAACGGCAGCCACCGGCGCACTGGACAATGGCCGGATCGTCGCCCTCCAGCAGGGTGGCGCCGAAACATCCAACCCGGGGCTGCAGGGTGGCAGCCTCCAGTAACCTTTCCAGGGTATCCGGAAAAACCCGGGTATCGTTGTTAAGCAGCCAGACGAAGTCGAAACCCAACCGCAGCGCCCAGTGAATGGCCACGTTGTTGCCACCGGCGAAACCGAGGTTGCGGGGAGTCCGAAGCAGAAGGAAGCCGGCCCGTTCCGGCGCTACCTGAGCGGAGAAGTAATGCCGGCCCCAGGTTCGTATCTGTGCCAATGAATCGTCTTCCGAAGCGTTATCGCAGACGATTAGGGTGACCTCCAGCCCTTGGAGCACCGGCAACAGGGAATCGAGACAGGCCAGGGTCAGGTCGGGCCGGTTCCAATTGAGAACGATCACCGCCGTGCGCCGTGACTCGCCAGCGTTCATGACTCCAGCCAGTGCCAGTCTGAAAATTCCCGGGTTCGGGTGAGGATCTCCTGCTGCTCGGCCGGCGACAGTTGCGCGGAATAGGCGCTGATGGCCTGGGTATTGATGCCCAGGCTGACATATTCATCGGCCCGCCGGGACAGGCTGAGGTAGGCCGGATCGAATTCGAGCCCCAGAAAATCGAAGATCCGTTCGGCCTCCTGCTGCGGATTCACACAGAGCCGCTCGTAACGCACCAGCAACAGCCGACTGGGATAAGCTTGCCGTGCCTGGTTAAATGCTCTGGCATAATTGATGTAGTAACCACAGAATGGGCCTATCTGAGTGGGCCCGTGACGGCGGTGGGAATGATACACCGCCCTGGGATCACGGACGATCACCACGCAGGGGACTGGCACCTTGGCCATGACTTCTTTCAGGAACTCCATGTAGCGGGGTGTCTTGTCATAAAGGGAGACGGTCTTGTCAGGCAGGATGGAGACCTCGCGCAACCGGCGATACATCTCCATCCAGCTGTCGGATGCACAAATATACTCCAATCCCCGATCGTCCACCCTCCAGGCGGTCTTGAGGTTGTCGACATAGGGCTGCATATGGATGTAATCGCCGGGACGCCGACCAAGCAGAAACCCACACTCGAAACGTCCGTCGATTCTGGCGTGTTGGCGGATCAGTTCCGACAGCAATGTCGTCCCCCCCCGCTCGTAACCACAGATCAGACAATGCAATGGCTGGTCCACCATGGAGTTTACCCTCTAGCTCTGTCGTAAAGCGCCAGCACTTCATCCACAGGTCCCGATTCCCGGGTCTCCCCCTGGTCCATCCATATCGCCCGGTCACAAAGCTCGCGTATCACCGCAGGCTGATGGGAAACCAGCACCACCGTCTTGTCACGCGCCAGGATCTTGTCCCGCATCGCCTTGGATGATTTGCGGTGGAAAGCCGCATCACCCACTCCCAAAACCTCGTCGATCAACAACACGTCCGGTTCCACCTGGAAGGCAATAGCAAAACCCAAGCGGGCTCGCATCCCCGCTGAATAGGTGTGCACCGGATCGTCGATGCAGGCCTGCAATTCGGAGAATTCGATGATCTCGTCCACTTTCCCAGCGATGGCACGGCGGCTCAACCCCAGCAGCATTCCACTGAGAAAGATGTTGTCACGACCGGACAGATGCGGAATGAACCCCAATTGCAGGGCCAGCAGACTAACACTGACGCCATGATTCACTAACTGACCCCGGTCAGGTGCCAGGATGCCAGCGAGCACTTGCAGCAGGGTACTCTTTCCGGCTCCATTCCCCCCCACCACACCGACCGCCTCACCGTGATAGAGTCGAAGGTCGGCCTTACGCAGCGCCCAGTGCTCTTCGCTGTGCCGCCAGCCGAGGCGCTTGCGGTAACGCACTCCCGCAGCAACGACTTCCACCACCGGCCGCCTCATCGCAACACCACCTTGGGATAAACCCTGTCCCAACGGTGGAACAACAGAGCTGCCATCATCAGTACCGCCAGTGACAACAGCCCGACGCGGCCCAGCAGCAACCAATTGGGCCAGTGATCATGCATCAGGAT
>JALVSV010000425.1 GCA_027024125.1 Methylothermaceae bacterium
ATGCCGACCCGTTCGCTCACACTTCGGGTCAGGGGAATGTCAAACCCTTCCTTGGTACCATCACGGTCCATACTGGTGAGCAGAATCTCCCCAGCGCCCAGATCTTCCATCTTACCGGCCCATTCCACCGCATCGATTCCGGTGGGTTTGCGACCTCCATGGGTGAAGATCTCCCAGTGATCACCGACTCGTTTGGCGTCGATCGCCACCACGATGCATTGAGAACCGAAACGCTCGGAAGCCTCACGCACGAACTCGGGATTGAACACCGCCGCAGTGTTGATGGCAACCTTGTCGGCGCCAGCATTGAGCATCCGGCGGATATCTTCCAGGGTGCGAATCCCGCCACCCACAGTCAAAGGGATAAACACACATCCAGCCACGTCCTCCACCACGTGGACCATGGTTTCACGCTCCTCATGGCTGGCTGTGATATCGAGAAATGTCAGTTCGTCGGCACCTTCCGTGTCATAACGCCGGGCAATCTCGACGGGATCTCCTGCATCGCGGATATCGACGAAACGCACCCCTTTGACCACCCGACCGTGATCGACATCGAGACAGGGAATGATGCGTTTTGCCAACCCCATCAATATTGCTCCGCCAATTTGTGCGCCTCGGCGAAATCCAGTGATCCTTCATAAATGGCACGACCGGTAATGGCGCCGATCACTCCCTTGTCGGCAACCTCTCCCAGGGCCCGGATGTCTTTCAAATCATGAATCCCCCCCGAAGCGATCACCGGGATATGGATCGCCTCAGCCAAACGTGCGGTTGCCTCCACGTTGACCCCTCTCATCATACCGTCACGGCTGATATCGGTATAGATGATGGCCTCTACCCCATCATTCTCGAAGCGCATGGCCAGGTCGATGACATCGTGGCGCGACAACTTGGACCAGCCATCGATGGCCACCTTACCATCCTTGGCGTCGAGCCCCACGATGATATGACCTGGGAATTCCATGGCCACGTCCTCAACGAAATGAGGTGCACTGACGGCTTTGGTGCCGATGATGACATATCGCACCCCGACATTGAGATATTCCTGGATAGTATCCTCATCACGAATACCTCCGCCAACCTGCACGTCCACTTCGGGAAAAGCCTCGGTAATGGCACGAATGACTTCGGCATTTCTGGGCTTACCGGCGAACGCTCCATCCAGATCGACCAGATGCAGACGTTTCGCTCCCAAATCCACCCATCGTTTGGCCATCGCTACAGGATCGTCGGAAAATACCGTATCGTCCTCCATCCGGCCTTGGCGCAGGCGAACACATTTACCCTCTTTTAGATCGATTGCAGGGATCAACAACATGGCTTCATTCTCTCAAGGTGACCAATGAAGAAAGTTTCTCAACAATTGCAGCCCCACCCGCTGACTCTTCTCCGGGTGAAACTGCACGGCAAAAAGATTGTCCCGGGCCAGGGCACAGGCGAAAGACTGAGGGTAGTTGGTCGTTGCCGCAATATCCTCAGAACGCGCAGGTTTGGCATAGTAACTGTGCACAAAATAGAAGCGGCTGCCATCTTCAATCCCAGACCACAAAGGATGAGATTTGGCAGGATAGACTTGGTTCCATCCCATGTGGGGAATCTTCAACGCATAGCCCTGCTCATCGTGAAGTCCAGACTGAAAGCGCACTACCGTTCCGGGGAGTATCCCCAAACAGCGCACCCCTCCCCCTTCCTCACTTTGATCCAGCAAGGCCTGCAGCCCCAGGCAGATGCCAAGCAGAGGTCGGGTGTCAGACACTTCATGGATGACTTCGACCAGGCCCAGCCGGTTCAGCGCTTCCATGCAATCGGCAATCGCCCCCACACCTGGAAACACGACACGATCGGCAGTGAGGATGGTCTCGGCCTGGGCAGTGACGACGACATCGGCACCACTGTCCACGTGTTGCAGGGCTTTGGTGATGGAATGGAGGTTCCCCATTCCATAATCGATCACCGCCACCCGGTTCATACCAGCGTCCCCTTGGTGGAAGGGATTGCTTCAGCCTGACGTTCATCCACCGTCAATGCGGCTCTCAGGGCACGGCCAAAGGCCTTGAACACCGTCTCGGCAACATGATGGGCATTGACCCCCCTCAGATTGTCGATGTGAAGCGTGACCTGGGCATGATTGACGAACCCTTGGAAGAATTCGCGAAACAGATCGACATCGAACTGACCGATCATCGCCCTGGAGAAGGTCACTTCATAGACCAGTCCCGGACGCCCGGACAGATCCAGAGCCACCCGCGACAGCGCCTCGTCCAGGGGCACGTAGGCATGGCCATAGCGAAAGATCCCTTTTTTGTCACCAACTGCCTCGGCAAATGCCTGACCCAGGGTGATTCCGATATCTTCCACTGTATGATGCGCATCGATATGGAGATCGCCCTCGGCACGGATTTCCAGATCGATCAGACCATGCCTGGCCACCTGGTCGAGCATGTGTTCAAGAAATGGAACACCTGTATCGAAACGACTCTTGCCGTTGCCATCTAGATCGACCCTGACCGTGATCCGGGTCTCAAGGGTGCTGCGTTCCACCACAGCCTGACGGGATTGACTCATGGGTTCGTGGTAGTTATGTAAAGGGTCTTATCATACCTTGCGAAGCTGTCGCTATGAAAGCATGGTCACAAAGCAGACAGGGAATCATCTGTCAATCTCAGGAAGCGATCGTATCATCACCCTTCGCTCCACTTTAACCTGCGGCCCGCATGGCGCGTTTGCGTTCGTGTTCTTTGAGGAAACGTTTACGCAACCGAATGGCGTCGGGTGTGACCTCCACCAATTCGTCCTCGTCGATGAACTCCAAGGCCTGTTCGAGACTGAAACGAATCGGAGGGGTCAGCAGCAGATTGTCGTCGTTGCCGGCGGCGCGGATGTTGGTCAACTGCTTGGCTTTTGTTGGATTGACCACCAGGTCATTGCTGCGCGAATGTATACCCACGATCATGCCTTCGTAGACCTCATCACCATGGCCGACGAACAAACGACCCCGCTCCTGCAAATTGAACAACGCGAACGCCAGGGCCTTGCCGGCAATATTGGAAATCAACACCCCATTGATTCGGCGCCCTATTTCTCCAGGCTTCATGGGACCATAATGATCGAACACATGATAGAACAGACCCGACCCAGACGTTGCCGAAAGGAATTCGGTCTGGAAACCGATCAGTCCTCTCGAGGGAATGATATATTCCAGCCGTACCCTACCTTGCCCATCCATGGTCATGTCCTGTAATTCAGCCTTGC
>JALVSV010000426.1 GCA_027024125.1 Methylothermaceae bacterium
GTACAGCCATCAGCGTACCCAATACAGCCCGGCGATTTCGTGCCTTCTCCTGGGAATGTTCGAGTGAGCGCCTTACTACCCTCAGCTCACTTTCAACCTGTTCCAGCTGTAGCTGCAGGGTATCCCGCTCCGCCTCGATTTCCTCAAGACGGAGACTGAAAGCTTCTTCCGCTTCCCTAAGCTGAATATCATCATGCTCTACTTCTTCTGCTTGTGCTTGTTCCTGTGGTTGTGGACTAGCCGCCGCCGTCGGCTCCCCCAAGATACTCAACGTGATAGGCGAAGGTTCCAGCGAAGACTCCACCTTGCGTTTACCCTGGAACATATCCAACAAAAGTCGGTGTTGTTGGGTCAAGCATGCGTCTTCAAGCACAGGGGAGGTCTTCTCTCGCCACAATGTCGGATCGATGAATGCTTCGATCTCCTTGGCAGACGGCATAGACAAGCCAGAAACGCCAGATTCTTCCAATTGCCGATACAAAACCTCGACCGCTTCCAGAGGTTGGGTGAGGAAATCTCCATAGGATACACTTACCATTGGAATGCCAATGGCGGCCTTCAAGGCAGCGACGGCATAAAACTCCCATAAGGCCAATCCATAGTGCAGAGAGAGGTGGTTACGGGTAAGCAGTGAGGCAGCCGATTCCAACGGAGAACGCGATACCAAAACTACGACTGGCACTTCCAGGAGGGGTTTCAGGACCGGTAAAGTCAGACAGAGACGTGGATCCTTGATGACCCAGGGGCGGTTGGCATCAAGGTTCAACAGAATCTGTCTGAACCGTTGTTGATATTCAAACTTTGCGTTCTCGTCTATATCCCCTGGCTGCCAAGCGGCGGGTCGGTCCCAACTTGCTCCTGCCGCTGCCAGCAATTTGTCGTTGGCTTCGATGACATCCCGTCGTTCCCAGAAACCTTTGGGATTTTCTTCATTGAAGCCGATAGAAGTGCCCTCGCCAAAGCAATAGGCACCCATCATGTTGATGAGACGGGTAACCAGTGAAGTGCCACTGCGATGCGGACCCAGGACGATGATTTGCATAATTGTGAGGCTATTTCGATGGGGAAAAGGTCTTCATGGTGCTCTCAAAGCAGCAGCGTATTTTAGCAACAGAACCCTCCCATGTGAATTCCCTCGCCCGTTCCAACCCCAGGCCAGTCAATCGCCGACGCTCGCGCTCATCCTCAATCAGGAGCGCCAACCCTATCGCCATCTCTTCGGGGTTGTCTGGATCTGCATTGAGGGCGGCATTCCCTGCCGTCTCAAGCAGCGCCCCCCGACTGGAAGTCAGCACCGGAGTCCCGCAAGCCATTGCTTCCAGCACCGGCATACCGAAACCTTCATAGAATGAGACATAGCCGAATCCCAGGGCACCGGCATAGAGACAAGGCAGATCCTGTCGGGGAACATAACCAAGCCAGCGAAGCTCTCCGAAAGATTCGAGCCTGGCTGCCAGGCGTTCGATTTCGTCAGTCAACCATCCGCGCGCACCCACCAGCACGAGGGGGTGACGTCGCCGCATCCAGGCAGGCAGGGACTGGAAGGAACGAATCAAACCAAGCAGATTCTTACGCGGTTCCAGGGTACCCACCGACAGCAGATAACGTTTCCATTCCAGACCATGCCGATTCAACACAGTTTCAACTTGAGAAGGCGTGAAAGGACGGAATTCTGGCCCGACTCCAGGTGGCACCACGGAGATCCGGTTTTGCGGCAGGTCGAAATATGCAAGAAGCTCTCTGCAGGTGAATCGTGAGACCACGATGATATGATCGGCGCGCGAGAGGCTAGCAGATAGGTGGCGATTCAGCCACCGGACGCGCTCTTTAGGGTGGAAATCGGGGTGTCTCAAATGTGATAGATCGTGGACAGTCACCACAGAAGGTCCACGATGTGGAAGCAGGACATAGCTGGGTTCCCAGTAGAGATAATTCTCACCAGGTCCTAGGAGGCGCATCTGCCAACCCTGGATCTGCTGGACCAGTTGAATCATGTTGGGGATACGGGTCAGCAGACGGCGAGCCAGGTAAAGAAAAGCAGATGTACTTCCTTGCGGGGAAGTGGCAGCCTCCTTTTCCTCTATCTGCAACCGCCGCGTAATTCGCTCCTTGGACCAGATCCCCGTCAGGCCGATTCCCTGGATGTCCTCAACCGATGGACAATCCAGCAGGCCACGCAGCAGATTGGCGGTATAGTGGCCGATCCCAGTCATTTGGCCATACAAGGAAGTCACATTGACCAGAAGTTTCATGGATGACCGGTTCACACCCCTCCCTCCCTCAACACCCAAGCAGCCATGCCGGCTTGGTCACATGGAAAAGGCTGATTGCAACCCAGAAGGGCCAGGACAGTACCAACCCTTGACGCACTCTGGCAGGCATCGTCCCCAGACCCTCCCATGCGACCGGAGCGGCAAACAACATCCAGTAATTGATGATCCGGATCATTCCGTTCTTGTCTCCCAACCAGGGAGAGAGGAACAATACCAGCGCACCCAATACCATCATGCCCAGGGCTGCCGAGAGGAACACCGGTTCCGATATCCTTTCTGTCGCCGCCTTCCACAACCCACAGACGAAACATAGGGCGAATATCAGATTGCCTCCCTGCACCAGCAGGAACCGCCATAGATCTCCCTGGTAGGCGGCAAGATATTGTGGAGGAGCCAGTAATGCCTGCAACCCGCCTGCCAACAGCAGCGCTCCGCCCCCGAGTAGTAACAACCTACCCATGGACAGGTTGGCAATATGGAACATCACCAGCGGCTTCGATCGCCTGACCACAAACACCGCGGCGATGGCCAATGGCATCACGGCCACCAGCCCCCACCACGAGAGGTCACGAAAATGGAAGTGGCGCATGTCTTGCATCATGATCCGATACGGTCCGGCCTCCACGGCCAGACCAATCGCCGCCAGACCGACTACAGCAAGCCAGATGACCGCAGCCGGCCAGATTCTGCCCCCATGAACCCAAACCAGAAAGAGCTGGATGGCAAGCAACCCGTTGAGCACCATGAAACTGAGGATGTGGACGAAGAAGAGCAGTCCGTAGGCCATCAGGAAAAGGCCGGAGGTCAGGGGGTTTAAACGTACCTCCAGGCGCTGAAACGTCAACAGTGACATCAACAACAGGATCATTCCCCATTGCTGCGGCCGGGCCTCGAGCAAGGGCCCCAGAAAATAACTGCTCACCATGAGCCAGGCCACCCCACCTGCCGCTGCTCTGAATTTCAATCC
>JALVSV010000427.1 GCA_027024125.1 Methylothermaceae bacterium
CCGTTGAAGCCTATCCCCGGATCCGGGAACACCATGCGGTGCCTATGACCCTGATCACAGGGCCTTTTTTGCCGGAGTCAATACAAGGTGGGCTTGAAATGCTCGGCCACGGCCTTCCGGATCTCAGAATAGTCAGGTCGGTTCCCGATCTGCAGGCGGTTCTTGGCAACGCCACCGCTTCCATCAGCCAGTGTGGTTACAACACCGCCATGGATGTGCTGCGGACCAACGTACCGGCGTTGTTCGTGCCTTTCTCCACACAGCGGGAAAACGAGCAACTGCGTAGAGCCCAACTGTTGGCGTCACACGGAATCGCAAGGTGCCTGCCCGAGTCCCGGCTGACACCGGACACTCTGGCAGAAGCTGCGATCCAACTGCTGGACTTCAGGCCCAGGCCGCACCGGCTGGATCTGGATGGGGCCTCGAGAACATGCGCCCTCATCTGCGGCCTTCTGGATCGTGTCCGCTCGGGAAGTCATGATGACCGTGTGGCTTGATCCGGTCAGAACAGCCCTGGATGCGGTGCCGGATCCTGTGGTCTGGTATTTCCGCGATGATGATGCGGGTTGGGCGGAGGGGCGATTGACCTCATTGCTCGATTTGTTTGCGGTCCACCACGCGCCCATCGATCTGGCGGTCATCCCTATTGCGCTCAGTGACGGATTGGTCCAGCAATTGCGACACCGGATCGAGATGGAAGGACAACCCATCGGACTTCATCAGCACGGCTATGCCCACCGCAACCATGAGACCGAGGGTCGCAAATGTGAATTCGGCCCGCAGCGATCGCTGCGGCAGCAGTATCAGGATATCGAAGCGGGCCGGAATCTGCTGCAAAGTGCCTTTGGATCAAATCTACAGCCGACTTTCACCCCGCCCTGGAACCGCTGCACTCAAACTACGGTGGACGTATTGCTGCAACTGGGCTTCAAGGCACTGTCAAGGGACAGCGGTGCATCCAGCCTGGAGACCGGACAACTGACCGACGTTCCGGTGCATGTCGACTGGTTCGGCAAATTCCGGCTGGACAGGGCCGGTTTCAGTCTGCTGGGTGAAAGGATTGCTGCAGTCATCGGGCAATCCCCAGCAGTGGGCGTGATGCTCCATCACGAAAGGATGGATACCGGTGAATTGGGTCGTCTTGCCGAACTGCTTGGCCTGCTGACTCAACACCGAAGTGTGCGGCTGGTCCTGATGCAGAAATGGCTGCCGTGAAATTTGCATTGGGGCAGGGAGCAGGACATTGGTTTTCGGAACGCTGTAAATCCTTTCGTGCTACGCAATCCTGCTGCGCTCGAAAGCCCTGCCCGGACTTCCATGTCCGGGCGCTTGCACGGCTGCGAAAGTCCACTGGACTTTCGGTCCGGCTCGCCCATGGAAGCTCGAACATGGCCGTCCAGGCCATGTACGCCCTCAAACCAACACCCTGCTCCCTGCTTGGATCCTTCATCCTTCGGGGTGGTGGTATGTTCATCATGGACGTTATTGTGAAAGTAGCCGTAGGGTACATTGCATGTACCAATGAACGGTGCGTAAAACGCACCCTACCGTCATCTTTGATATCCCGGGGTGATGGCGGGCTCATCATGGACGATACCATGAAAGACCCCAAGGGGATGGAAAAGCATTTTTCATGCTGTCGGGGCGATATTGCGAAGCTTTGCTTCCCCTTGCCGTTCGCATGGTTGTTGTTTCTGCTGTTTGTGTTGTTTCCTGTACACGCGGCCACTCTGAAGGGGCAGCGACTCAAGGTGACAGGCCGCTGGAATGGAACCGAGCTGTTGATCTACAAGGTCAAGTTTCGAGATGCCCGCAAGGATCCAAGGCGGGGTCAGGTGGCCGGGATCATCGACCAGGTCGATCTCGAAGCACGCCTGCTGCAAATTGGCCCACTACGGATCCACTGGTACCAGAGCACACGTTTCAATCAGATCCGGGAAAGTGACCTGAAAACAGGATTGTCGGTGAAGGTGAATGTCAGGATTACCCGCACAGGAGAACTGATTGCCCGTGAAATACAGCCGGGCCCCGCCGATATCACCCCCGATGAGCTCAAGCTGCTGGGCGTTGTCACGCTGGCCGAACCACTGCCCGAAGACCTCAACCGGATCGTGATCCTGGGGGTTGCCGGGTTGGTTTCCGAACGCCTGGCCAATCCCATCCTGCAACTCACCCGGCGGCAGGACGATGCCCGGCCGGAGGATCAGCTCAGGGTGGATTTGTTTGACCGACCCCTGGTCATCGGCGGGGAATTCGGCTTGACGCCGCGCTTCGAGAAAGACTTCAAACTCGACCCCGAGGAAGAGGACGACCGGTTGCGTCTGAATACGCAGCTGCAATTGGAGCTGTTTTATTCCCCTTCGAGGATGGTGGCCATCTTTCTCGAAGGCCAGGCGGATGCCAAGATGGAACTGTACCGGGAGGGTGGCCGGGACAAAACCGTCGAATATCGTTTCAGGCGGGGGGAAACCTGGTTGTTCTGGGGGGATATCTTTCAGTCCGGCGTCAGCCTGCAGGTTGGGCGGCAGAATTTCCAGGACCGCCGTGAATGGTGGTGGGATGTCAATATCGATGCGCTGCGGCTCTACTTCACCCGGCCTTTTTTCCATTTCGAAGCGGGAGTCGGCAAGGAGGTTTTCAAGGTGTCATCGCTCGAAGATGATATTGATCCGGAACAGGACGATGTGCTGCGTGTGCTTTCCAAAGTCCGCTGGGAGTGGAATTCGGATCACGCCCTGAGTTTGTTTTTTTTGCATCAGTTCGACAGTTCGGGTCAGGACCCCGTCGGGAAGCAGGTGGATGAAACGGAGGTGGATGAAAGCGATGTCAGGCTGACCTGGGGCGGGATACGCGCCACTGGAGGCATGGATGTGGGAGACTCACTGGATCTGGAGTACTGGCTCGATACCGCACTGATGGGAGGCAGGGAAACTCTGACTGAATTCGACAGTACCGACAACGATAGCGTGAAGGAGGTCGAATCGATCCGTCGTCGGGATCTCTTCGGTGGGGCCGTGGATGTGGGCCTGATTCTGGAGACCGACTTGCCTTTTCGTCCCACCTTTACGGTCTCCTATGCCTACGGTTCACGGGAATTCCGCCAGACTGGCCTGCAGGACAACAACGTCCGTTTCCGCGGGGTGGACCGCTTCCGATTGTATGGCGAACTGTTGCGTCCTGAGCTGGCCAATCTCCATATCTGGACCGCGGCGATGGGATTTCCACTATTCCAGAGTAGTTCCATCGAGGTGCTCTATCACAAATACCTTCAGGCCAGCCCTCAACCTTTCCTGCGCAATGCACGTCTCAAAGCAGATCCTGAAGGTGAAGACCGGGACATCGGTCATGAAATGAATGTGGTCATTGGTCTGGAAGAATGGAAACGTCTGGAGCTTGAATTTGTGTTCGGGATGTTCTGGGCCGGGAAGGCGTTTGGCGATCTCGAGGGCAGGACTGCATGGAATACGATCTTGAAGATGAATTACAACTTTTGAGGTGTTGTGGATGAAGGCCATCAAGATTCTTACAGCGGGGCCGCTGAGGACACAAATCCAATTTGGAATAAAAGGAACGTCTGCAGTGAAGATGATAGTGATGGCAGCTGCGTTGTAAGCCGGTTCTCATGTTGGAATCTGAACTGAAAGCCAAGTTGGGAATGGCTGCAGCTTTTTCCTGTCAGCATCCTTTGGGTGTGGCTCTCTTCCCTGGCGCTTTCCGGCCGCCTCACAAAGCGCATTTCGAAACGGTGCAATATCTGGCAAGCCGCCCAGACGTAGACGAGGTGGTTATTATTATTACATCACGTAGCCGTCAGGTGCCCGGAACCAACCTGGCCCTGGCACCGTCTGTTGCTCAACAAATCTGGAACATCTACCTACAGGGTTTGGATAAAGTGCGGCTGGAAGTCGCGCCAGGAAGTGCGGTCAAACACGCTTTGGGTTATTTCAATCGGTCACGGGTGGGACAGCGATTGTTCTTCTGTGCTGGGAGTAAGGATCTGGAGAGTGATACAGGCCGTTTCAGCAGAATCCGTGAACTTTCCGACCACTTTGATATGGTGGCATCTGTGATTCCGTCTCCAGTGACACCGCTCCGTGGGGGAGCGACTTCGATACGTGCCCAGTTGGCCAAAGGGGAAGAGGGGTTTGAGGCATTCATGGAGGCCCTGCCTGGGCATTTGACCACGGAACAAAGCAGTCAAGTCTGGCGAATTTGTCGCCAAGGTCTGCTACCTATGACGGCGTTGGCCGAAGAAAGGATCCGACAGCTGTTTCAGCAGGAAAAACTGGGCCACGTCGTAACAATAGAAAGCGCCAAATCTGGAAAGACGGATGAAGTGTTAAAGGTTGGACTCGAAAGTGGTGAACAGATTTTTGTCAAGACCGCTCATGATACCCCCAAGGCGGCGCATTGGGGAAATCCGACAGGTCTCAAACCAAGGCGGCGGGTCTATGTGGAGCGAACAGCACTGAAATGGTTGGCGAGCCAGATTCCGGAAGAAGTGGAAGTGCCCCGTGTGATTAAATTCGATAATGCCACTCGGACACTGGTCCTGACAGGCGTACTACTAGATGGTGAGTCATTGCAGCAACAAATGGAGAAAGGCCGGTTTGACAGTGAAATCGCATCGAAAATAGCCGATTTTCTTGCCTTCTGCCATAGGTTTTCAAAACCCGTTCCTGCTTTTTGGGGGGGTGAGGATGCCGATTATGATCATTGGCGGACCCTGCTTCACCTTAGCACGGCAGCTTTGGAAGATGTCTCTTTGCCAGAGCGGATTGCGTTATGTCAAAGTGATCTGCAAAGGGACAGCTTGCGAGCCAGCAGACCGGGTTTCTTTCACCTTGATTTCACCCCCCAGAACATAAGATTGAATGCCAACGGTATCGGGATCATTGATTTCGAATGTTGTTGCAGTGTCGGCGATTCCGCCTTCGATTTGGGCTGTTTGCTCGGCCACTATTGGTTTTGGGGGATGACCACTCTTTCGGAACGTGCTTGTCAAAATAGCGTGGAGACGATGATGGATCGTTACCGGCGGCAGGTGGGTGACTTGGACCCAAAGTGGGTGGGTCGGGTTTATGCCTTTGCCGGGGCCACTGTATTGCGGCTGTCGGGACTTGAGAAACGCCAATGGTTCGAGCGGCGGATAAAGCCGCGTCTATTAATGTGGGCGCAGGATCAATTGGATAATCATCCTTCGGGTTAAGCTCGTTCCGGTCCCCGCAATCCTGTACTATTCTTGTTTACAATATGGGACAACATGGATAAAGAAGGCGTCATGAAGTCAGAATTTCCTGTTTTTGGTAGCAAAAGCATCAATCGGCGCAACTTTATGATTGCTGCCCTGGGTGGTGGTTTGGCTCTGACGGTGGCCAGTGCCAGAGCGCAGCCGGCCTGTCCGCGTGCATTGAGTTTCCACCATACCCATACCGGTGAGAATCTAAAGGTGGAATATCATGATGGCAGACAATATCTCACCGATGCTCTGAAAGAGGTCAGCCATTATTTGCGTGACTTCCGGACCGGTGAGATTCATCCCATCGATCCAGGCGTGCTGGATATTCTTCATGCCCTGTTGGGTCGGACCAACGGGCGTGCTTCGTCGTTCCATGTCATCTCGGGCTATCGATCACCCAGGACCAATGCCATGTTGCGGCAGAAGAGCCATGGTGTGGCCAAGCGCAGCCTTCACATGCAGGGCAAGGCCATCGACATCCGGCTTCCTGGTTGTGATACCCGTCATCTTTATCGTGCAGCCCTCAGTCTTAAGCGTGGCGGAGTTGGGTACTATGGGAAATCGGAATTCATTCATGTCGACACTGGTCGGGTAAGGACCTGGAAGGGTTAAAAACCCGTCCAGGGCATGGGTTTATTACTCTGTTAACGGGAACTGCAAGCCCGGGGTGCGCCATCAATCCGAAGATTTGGCCATAAACCGACAGTTTCCACTTCCTGCATAAACAACATCATACCCTTGATGCCGTACTTTCCCACATGGGTCGCTACAAAATCTATGGTCTGGATGCTTCGGCCCATTTACACCTGTGGTGACTCCGCTATGCACGCCAGCCACTATGATCTGTTTGGCTCCTTGATAATCTTGGCTAACCCCTTTTTGTCATAGAACTGTCATCTCTCTGTCACCTGCCTTTAATAATTCCCCCCTATCCTTTGTTGCGTTTTCACTTAGTTGAACTTGGTATCCCAACCGCACAGAGGAAGCCTTATGAGTCTCAGGAAAATTGGCATTCAGGCCGGGTTTTTGGGTATTGCAGCCATCATAGGACAGGGAGCGAGTGCAGCAGACAAAGAACTGCTGGATATTCTACTTGCCAATGGATCCATCACCCAGGCACAGTACGATCAACTGCTGAAAAAGAAAGAGCCCCTGACCAAGAGCGACGTGAAAGTCAGTCTTGGAACAAAAGGCCTTGAGATTAAGACGACAGACAATAACTTCAAGATGAAGATAGGAGGGAGGATGCACCTCCAGGCTGCTTATCACGATAAAGGCAGGATCGATGGACAGGACATTAATGACGGCCTGGAAGTCCGCCGCGGCCGCCTGTATGTCAAGGGCGTCATGTTCCGGGATTGGAAATATCAGGCCGAATACGATTTTGCTGGCAATAAGACTCATATCAAAGACCTGTGGCTGGCCTATACCGGTTTCAAATGGCTGCCTTTCATCGGTATCGGCAACCAGAAGCAGCCTTTCAGTCTCGAAATGGAAATGAGCTCCAACGACATCCCCTTCATCGAGAGGTCACTTGATAATTCATTTGCTGAAGAAGTGGAGAATCGTGCTATTGGGCTCCGGGTCCAGTCACATGGCGACCATTGGTTTGTCGCCACGGGGCTCTTTGGAGAAAGCATTGGGGATGAAAACGACGAAGGTTGGGGTACTGCCGGACGCATTATCTTCTCTCCTCTCATCAGCAAAGAACAGGTCGTCCATCTGGGAATACGCGGCTCATACAGAGAACCAAACGATGATCGTGAGCAACGTTTCCGCTACGAAAGCAGCCACCAGTCCAGTTTTTATATTGTCAACACAGGCACCATCTCCGATGTGGACCACACCAGTGTGGTCGGTGCGGAAGCGGCCACAGTATTCGGACCTTTCGGTGTCGAGGGGGAATATTCCCACGTCATGGTAGACCGGAGAAAACGTTCTAAAGATCTTGGATTCGACGGGTTCCATGTTCAGGCCACTTGGTCGCTGACAGGAGAATCCAAGGCAGCCTCCTACAAGATTAAAGATGGTGAGTTCAAACGACTGAAACCTCATCAGTACTTCAGCCTGAGTCAGGGTGGGATCGGTGCCTGGGAGTTGGCGGCTCGTTATGGTTGGATCAATCTTAACGATCAGGATATTAAAGGCGGTAAAGCCCAGGACTTCACTGTGGCACTCAACTGGTACCTGAACCCCAATATCCGAATGATGTTCGATTACACCCACGTGTTCAAAAATACCAACCACGGCATAAACAAAAGCGCCTCAACATTTGGTAATGCGGAAGGCCTAAATATCTTCCAGGTGCGCGGCCAGCTGACTTTCTGATCCTTATCCCAGTTTCCCCCTGAGTTGTCAACGGAATCAGATAGAAGGGAAGGACAACGTCATTTAAACGCGTAAAGGATTGAATGAAGGGCAGATTGTCTGATTCGAAAGCCTAGTCGGCAGGGAAGCCGGCGTGGAGCCTAGGGAAGTATTTACGGCGTTTTTCGAAGCAGAGCATCTGCCCTGTGGATTGAATAGATGACGGAGCCCTGGATAGAAGGAGGCCTGCTTCCCCGAATGAGGCGGTGAGATTGATACCTCCCTTTTTAAGTCATGTTAAGCTACGACTGTAGCCTTGGCTAGATCGCTTCCCTGTTTGGTTCGTAACCGCTCCAATATCAACAGGCTCTTCCGTCGCTTGATCTACAGTTCCACTTACCAGCGCGACCAGTATCTTTCGTCCGACCGTCAATGGTACACTGTGCAATAGCGGTAGCTCAGCCTGGTCTTTGACGAAACCTGCTTGAAAAGGCCATTAGAAGTGCCCGTGAAACAACCTGCATTTACTGGTGGGATGGCACGATCCGGCGTTTTTCAGTCGGCCCGGGGCCGCCGGTCGAGATGGTAGAGCAGTGGAATCAGAACGACGGTGGCCAGCAACAGGAACTGGGGGCCGAAGAGCCAGAAGGTCAGTGGGACGGTATAATAGTAGGCACGCATCCCCAGGCTGTAGTAGGCGCCGGCGCGGTTCAGGTGGCAGGCGACCAGGGTCGGTGTGATAGCGCCTGGACGCCGCTCCGGGGGTATGTTGATCTGGTAGCCGACGTGGTTGAACAGCCGCACCGCCATGGCGAAGCCGAAGAAGGCGAAGAAGAGATCGACCAGAAGAAGAAGCAGTTTGGCAATGCCCAGACCCGGCTGCCGGGAACCGACCCGGTCGAGTAGCTGCCAGCTGCTCGACAGCTGTTCCCATTGCCCGCTCAGGGTCAGCACACCCAAGATCAGAATGATGGCCGTCGATGCCAGAAAGGTCGCAGCCATGGTTGAATTGCGCAGTGTCTGCACCGCCAGTACGGCGCGTGTATCATCGGCCATGACCGATTCGATCCAGGCAGTGCGCGCGGCGCGGTTGACGGCTTGAATGGTGTGGGAAGGATCACGGCGCAGCCGCAGTACCAGAAAAAGCTGGTAGGTGGCAAGCAATAGTATGCTCACCGCCAGGCTGGTCAGATCGGCAATCATTCCGTGGGGTGGTTGCATCGGCTAGGCAGTCTGGAAACAAAAAGTGCGGCGACACGCACCCGGTGTGTTATAGGGGAATGAATAATAAATAGGAATTTCAACGCCATTTACCCATCTATCCTTTGAGAAACGCTACTCTTGATGGGGCTGTTTGGCAAGACCGTCTGATCGTTTCCCCGGGATCGGAGGATGCAGAATCCAGGGGGGGGTGGGAAAATGATGTGTTTTGTGCCCGTTATCTGTCACCTGGCACCAGAGCACCTCTGCCGGTCAGGATGTCTGACTGGCATTGGGACTATGAGGCTACACGCTCACGGTCTGATCAAACTTTGACTCTGGTATAGGCTCTGCTTGATCCGCATCAGTGCGATTGGTTTGATCGAAAGCGCGATTCGTGGCGGTGTGGCCGGTTCACAGATATGGAGCAGGATTCGTTGAATCGGATCCACCTCGGTGAGGAAGGCAACGACCTTTAATTCGCCACCGCATTGAGGGCAAACCAAGAGGAAGACCTCATAGATCCTTTCGATCAGCCTCGCCCAGAGAGATGCGGAATGGCAAGACGGCTTGGATTCGGCTTTTGCGAGATCTTTCCCGGCAACCGGCACTGGGTCGGTTGTCGCGACCTCGGCGTTTATTGGCAATCCGGCATAGGCTGTCACTGCTTGGCGAAGCAATCAAAATGGGTGTCTTGCAGAGTCCGTCTCCTCCGGACCGATGCCACCCAGGGCGGGTTCGACTCTCTGCAGGAAACCCACACACATTGATTGACTCTCTCAGGAGATCGCCGATGCGATTGTCGATGTCTGCGCACGTACCCCGTGATTAGCGAATACCCCATGAACAGCAATATCAGTGCTCCTGGTTTCTGCAATCAAAGTGGGTGTCCTGAAGAGTGCCTGATGTTCTCGGTCAGGGATTTGAAACCGATGCCGCGCTGATCCAGGG
>JALVSV010000428.1 GCA_027024125.1 Methylothermaceae bacterium
GGTCGTGACCAGCGTGCCCAGACAATGTCCAGGGAGCCGGACAGCAAAGCGGCGATGGCGAAACTGAAGGGGACTGCCATTCCAACGTAACCCATGTAGAGCATCGGAGGATGGACGGCCAGGCCAAAATCCTGCAACAGGGGGTTGAGGTCTCTGCCATCTACAGGTGCTGGAAGCAGACGCTCGAATGGGTTCGAGGTGAACAGGATGAACAGTAGTATCCCGATGCTGATGAGTCCAAGAATTCCCAAAACCCTGGCAATGAAAACCTCTGACAATCCATGGCTGAAGATACTGACGGCTGCGCCCCACAACCCCAGAATGGTTGCCCAAAGCAACACCGAACCTTCATGGGCGCCCCATGTCGCGGCTATACGGTAGATCAGTGGCAGAGCTGAATTGGAATGTTCGGCCACGTACAGGACCGAGAAATCGTTGGTGATGAAGCTTTGTATCAAGCAGCCGAAAGAAATCATAAGCAGCAGGCTCTGGGCCCGTGCTGCCGGGCGTGCCAACGCCATCCATAGGGGGACTCGCATGGCTGCGCCCGCCAGGGGATAGATTGCCTGTAGGGCTGCCATCAGCAAGGCGAATATCAGTGCGAGATGGCCTGCTTCTGCAATCATGGTGTGCTCCACTTGAACTCATCGACGCTGGGCATCCTGCCGGTTTTTTTCAATGCGTCGGCAACTTCCGGTGGCATATAGTTTTCATCGTGTTTGGCCAGCACCTGATTGGCCTTGAACAGCCCGTCGGGCTGCAATTGTCCTATGGCGATGATTCCCTGGCCTTCCCGAAACAGGTCGGGAAGGATTCCATCGTAGAAGACCGTGACCCTGGCTGCTCCGTCCGTCAGGGTGAAGCGGACGGCAAGACTGTCGGGGTCCCGGTGCACGCTGCCATTTTCCACCAGCCCCCCGACCCGGAAAGAGTAACCGGTCGGCGCTTCTCCTGCGGCAATCTGGCTGGGCGTATAAAAATAAAGCAGATTTTTCTGAAATGCTGCCAAGGCGAGGAATGTTGCAACACTGACACCGATGACGATCAGTGTGACCCAAGCCATACGGCGCTGTCTTGGTGTCATGACAACCGGTCCTCCTGACGATACCAGTTTTGGATCTTACGCAGGACTTCACGTCGTCTGAAAATGGGGGTGATCAGATTCCAAAGCAGAATGATGGCGGTCAGGGCATATGAACTCCAGACATATGCACCGTATCCACCCATGTCAAACCATTGTTGCCAGTTCATGTGACGACCTTTTCAGTATTCGAAAATGGGGTACGTGTAGAGTTCCCAAACATTTCTCTGACCCAGCGGGCCCGACGCTCCCGCCACAGCAGTTCGGTGCGGGCACGCATCAATAGGACGGTGAAGAAATAGACTTGAAATGCAGCCGCCATGAGCAGCAGGGGCCAGAGCATACTGGGATGGATGGCCGGTTTGTCCATACGGGTGACAGTCGGGCCCTGGTGCAGGGTATTCCACCATTCCACCGAATAATGGATGATGGGGATATTGACGCTGCCCACGATGGCCAGGATGGCAGCGGCCCGGGCGGCGGTACGGGGTTCCTCGATGGCTGCCTGGAGTGCGATGTAGCCCAGATACAGAAACAACAGGATCAACTCGGAAGTCAGCCGGGCGTCCCACACCCACCAGGTGCCCCACATGGGTTTTCCCCAAATGGCGCCGGTGACCAGGGCGAGAAAAGTGAAAGAGGCGCCTATCGGAGCGGAGCTGGCAGCCATGATGTCTGCCATTTTCATATTCCAGATCAGCCCGATGCCTCCTGTCACAGCCATGAAGACATAGATGAACAGAGACATCCAGGCAGCGGGGACGTGGACATACATGATACGGAAGCTGTCACCCTGCTGGTAATCCGGGGGAGCAACCCATAAACCCAGGTAGAGACCTGGAACCATGAAGAGCAGGGTGATCACCCAGAGCCACGGGATCCAGCGCCCGGTGATCCGGTAAAAATGTTTGGGTGAGGCCAGCTTATGTAAAAATGCCCACATGAGTCTTCTGCCTTGTGAATTGGTTCAACGGATACCGGCGGCTTGCCGATGGCATTGCTACGTACCTAACCAGGTAAGATCCGTCAATCATATCAGAAATACCTTAAAGATCAGCTCAAACTGATCCGTATGGCGGCTGCGATGGAAAAGGGCGCCAGAGTGGCCGCCAGTACCAATAGCGAGCCAAGAAAGTAGAGTTGCCCGGATATAGGCATGCCTGCTGTTGCAGCGGTGACTGCGTTGGTTGCAAAGATCAGTACGGGAATATAAAGAGGTAACACCAACAGTGTCAACAGGACACCGCCGCGTTTCAGTCCCACTGTAAGCGCGGTTCCAACCGCTCCGATCAGGCTCAGTAACGGTGTACCGAGGGCCAGGGTCATCACCAGGGCCAGTGTCGCATCTTTTGACATGGTCAACAACAGAGCGAGGACCGGAGCCAGGATGATCATGGGCAGTCCGCTGATCAGCCAGTGGGCGATGACCTTCCCGGCCGCCAGTAATGGAAGAGGGTGGGGGCTCAGAGCAAGCTGTTCAAGGGTGCCGTCAAGAAAGTCGGCCTTGAACAGATTTTCCAGGGAAAAGAGTGCTGCCAGCAAAGCGGCGATCCATATGACTCCCGGGGCAATGGTACGAAGGATCTCGGGCTCCGGGCTGACGCCCAAAGGATACAGGCTGACGACCATCAGGAAGAAAAGCGGTGGATTGAGCAGTTCGCCCCGATGTCGGAAAGCAAGGCGCAGATCTCGCTGCAGAACCGCCCAAAAGGCTGCTAGAGGTGATTTGGCCATAGCTGTTCGCATGTACTAAAAAGCCACCCGGAGGGGTGGCTTGCCATATTGGCTGGGGGACCAGGATTCGAACCTGGGTTGGCGGAGTCAGAGTCCGCAGTCCTGCCGCTAGACGATCCCCCAGGAGAAAATCAGCGCTTGGAGTATTGCGGGCGCTTTCTTGCCTTATGCAGGCCGACCTTCTTGCGTTCAACCTTGCGGGCATCGCGCGTTACGTATCCTGCCTTACGTAAAGGAGAGCGCAAAGTTTCATCGTAATCGATCAACGCGCGTGTGATGCCGTGCCGGACTGCGCCAGCCTGGCCGGTGGGACCACCACCCTTGACGGTGACCATGATATCGAATTTGTCGGCCATCGTAATGCATTCAAGGGGTTGACGGACGATCATACAGTCGGTCTTGCGGCCAAAATAATCAT
>JALVSV010000429.1 GCA_027024125.1 Methylothermaceae bacterium
AATTGGTACGGCGATCTTCGGGCCGAGAAAGGCTCAAAGATAGGAACGCCCAAGGTTTTACGGGGTGCTTCCCTGGCCGTTGTTTGGCACCAGGGGGCGTACTGCACCTATTCTGCGATGACTCACATTGTCCTGCTGGAGGGGATGTCCTGCGGATGAGAGAGTTCCGACGGCTGTGACAGGTAGTGAAATTCCGGGACCAGGGTTCGTAACAGGATCAGTAGTTGCTCCTCGTCATGACGACGGCATGCCATCATCATCTGATTGATGATATTGGCTATGATCCTTCGGTCACAGGCGCGCGGGTGGGCAAGGCGAAGCTTGGCATAAGGCGTGCTGCTCAATTGCTCTTCGTGATGAAACAGCTCCTCGTGGAGTTTCTCCCCCGGACGAAGCCCGATATATTCTATCTTGATATCGATCTCCGGGCGTTTGCCGCTCAGTCGGATCATCTGTTCGGCCAAATAACTGATCCGGATCGGGTCACCCATGTCGAGGACAAAGATCTCTCCGCCGTTGCCCACGGATGCGGCCAGCATGATCAATTGGCAGGCCTCCGGGATGGTCATGAAATAACGGGTGATTTCCGGGTGGGTCACGGTCACTGGGCCGCCTGTCTGTATCTGTTGCCGGAAAAGGGGGACGACGCTGCCTGCGGAATCAAGCACGTTGCCGAAACGCACGATGACGAAACGGGTTTTGTTGAGTTCGTTCAGGCTTTGGCAGATCATTTCCGCGGCGCGTTTGGTTGCCCCCATGACATTACCGGGATTGACCGCTTTATCCGTCGAGATCAGGACGAACTCATCGACACCGGTTGCGATGGAGGCCTCTGCCACGGTCTGAGTGCCGATGATGTTGTTGTGGATGGCCTGACGACTTTGTTTCTCCAATAAGGGGACGTGTTTGTAGGCTGCGGCATGGAAAACCGTCTGCGGCCGATAGGTATCCATGACATGTCTGACTGCGTCGGGGTCGGTGACATTGCCGAGCAGGGGAATCACCTGGAGCCTGGGGAAATTCTGCTGCAGGGCTTTCTCGATACGAAAGAGGTTGTATTCACAGCTGTCGAAGATGATAAGGCTTTCCGGTGTCAGGGAGGCCAGCTGTCGGCATAGTTCGGATCCTATCGACCCGCCACCACCGGTCACCAGCAGGGTCTTGCCATAAAGATGGTCGTGGATGGCGGCCCAGTCCAGCTGGCCTGGTTTGCGTCCCAGCAAGTCTTCAATGGACACCCGGCGCAGGTCCTTTCCTGAAACCGGGTGGCTGAGGATTTCCTTGGGGGATGGCAGGGTGAGAAAAGAAGCGCCGGACTGTTCACAAAAGTCGATGATTCGGCGCATCTGGCGGTCGCTGGCGGAGGGGACCGCCAGAAGGATGGTGTCGATCCGGTATTTCCTGACGATCTTTGGAATCCTGCGGCAGCCCCCTACCACCCGGATGCCATGAATTTCCCTGCCTTGTTTGCGGGGATCGTCATCGGCCAGAATCACTGGATGGTATTCGGCAGAAGCATCGGACAATAGATCTGCGATCAGAATTTCTCCTGCCTTTCCAGCGCCAACCACCAGGGCGCGTTTCCTGTTGGATGGAAGGGAGATCCGATCCTTCCAGTCACGGTATAGAAGCCTGGGGCCACCGATGAGCAGGGGCAGTAGGGCAGCATAGATGAAGGGTACCGACCGCGGGAGCGATTCAAGGCGATCGTAAGCGAAGCAGCCCAGGGTAATGAGAGCGGACCCGATGATCACCGCTTTTCCAATCTGCAGGAAGTCCGGCAGAGATGCAAATCGCCATACCCCGCGGTACAACCGGAAATGATAGAAAGTGGCGGTTTGTGCCACAATGACCCAGGGCAGGAGCTGCAAGGCAGAAGTGAACATTTGCGTGGGCAATGGCCCCAGATTGAAACGCAGCCAATAAGCGCCCAACCAGGCCAGGGGAATCATGGACATATCGTGAAGCATGACGAGCAAGGGCGTGCGCAACTTTTGAATGAGATGGTCCATAAGTCCCTCGTTGTTTTTATGCTACAACTAACCCGCCCCTGTGGTTTTCGCCCCAAGGGATTTCGCAGTCTTATAATTAACAATACATATGGTCAGGATTATTGCAAAATATTTGTTCTCTGGGAAGTTGTTTGCTACGATTAAAAGCGCAAAGATGTTGTTTTTTGGCAAAACTGCATATTAAGGAAACCAACCCTGAGTTTCCGGCCCTATTAATAACTCCGTAAGGGGGAGGATGGTAACAATGAAAACACTAACTCAACTTTCCAAGGTTCTGGTAGGTGGTTCTCTGGCGGCGGCTGCGGCGATGTCGCCCCAGGCCCAGGCCACCGGCCATGGAGATGAAGACGCCAGGATTCAGATGTTGGAACAGCAATTGATACAGCTGAAACAGGAAATCGCCGATCTCAAATCCCACGCCGATACCCATCATGAAAAGATCATCGAGCTGGATGAATGGAAGGACCAGGCCGGTGAACATCTCGATATGCAGAACATGGTCTTCTTCCGCGGCGGTTATGCGCGGATGGAAGAGAGCCGTGGGGGTGAGATCCTGCCGGATGCTGCGGGTAATACCGGTCATGCAAGTGGTGAGAACGGCTGGTACGTGGGCGCAGGTTTTGATCTGGGGCTCAGCAAGGACATCTTCGGTCTGTTCGAGGGAACCTTCCTGGAAGGGACCGATCTCTTCGGCGAAATCATGTTCGAATACAAACGTTTCGCCCAGTCTCGCAGTAATATCGTACCTTTGGAACTCGTGACTTCTTCGGCTTTGGGTGGTGGCGCCGGTAGTGCAGCCAGCCTCAGCTCTACATCGACTGTCACGGTGACCCAGTTCACCCTGACAGCCGCTCCCAAGATCAAATTCATGCGTGGCAGCGCCTTTCGTCCCTGGATCATTCCGGTCGGTCTGGGAATCCATGTCATCAGCCCGCCCTCCAACGGGGTGACGGTGCTCAATCCCGGCATCATGTTCGGTCTGGGTGCTGACTACAACATCTGGAAGAACGTTTTCATAGGTATCGACGGCCGTTATCACCTGACAGCGAGCAAAGGTTCTCTGGGTGGTATCGAAGATGCCGATACCGATGGTTTCACCGCTGGTGGATACGTCGGCTTCAGCTTCTGATCGACCAGACAGAGATTCACTTTTTCTACGAGGGGAGCCACCGGCTCCCCTTTCTTTTTGCCCGCCGGGGCTGGCTTCCTCTACAATATCCGGCCATGAAGACCCTCTACCCTCCCATCGAACCTCATCACACGTTTCATCTGGAAGCCGATGGTCACCGTGTCTATTGCGAGGAATCGGGCCATACCGAAGGCCTGCCGGTGCTGTTTCTTCATGGAGGACCGGGGTCAGGCTGCCGGCCTGATCACCGCCGGTTCTTCGACCCCGGACGTTTTCGGATCATTTTGCTCGACCAACGTGGCGCAGGGTGTTCGGAACCTTCAGGAGAGTTGCGCCACAACGATACCTGGAAGCTGCTCGAGGACCTGGAAGCGTTAAGAAAAACCCTCGAAATCAACCGTTGGGTGCTCTTTGGCGGTTCCTGGGGGGCGGCTTTGTCCCTCCTCTATGCCCAAAGGCACCCGGAAAGGGTCCTGGGGATGATCCTGCGCGGTGTGTTCCTGGCCCGCCAATACGACCTCGACTGGTTCATCAAGGACGGCGTGCGAAGAATCTATCCCGACCGCTGGCACGAACTGGTGACCAGCCTGCCGGTCACGGGCTGGAACGACGTGGTGCAGGGGATGTACAAGGCAGTGACAGGTTCCAACGAGGCGTTGCAGCACCGGGTTGCCATGGCATGGAACCGCTGGGGCAGCGCCGTGACCCTGGGGCCGGATTTCGATCCGCGATCCCAACCCGATCTGGAAGAGATTCTTCCCAAGGTCAAAATCGAACTTCATTATGCAGCGCACCGTTATTTCCTTCAGGAGAACCAGATTCTGCAAAACTGCTTCAGGATTCGCGCCATTCCCTGTTCGATCGTCCATGGACGGGGGGATTTGGTTTGTCCAGTGGAAGCCGCCTTTACCCTCAAACGACATCTGCCCGGTGCCGAACTCAGGATTCTGGAGAATTCCGGCCATATTGCCACAGGAGAGGAAATGATCGACGCTCTCGTGGATGCGACTGGTCGCATGGGAGAGAGAGTTTCATGAGCAAACGTTTGATCGTGGCGATGACAGGCGCGACAGGGGCCATCTATGGACTGCGGATGCTGGAGCTTCTGGGAGAACTGCCCGAGTGGCAGACCCATTTGATCGTTTCCCAGGCCGGACTGGTGAATCTCCAGCACGAGTTGGGCATGACCAAACGCCAGATTCATTCGCTTGCCGATGTCCATCACGATATCAACGACATTGCCGCCTCGATTGCCAGTGGGGCTTTTCGTATCGATGGCATGGTGATTGCCCCGTGTTCCATGAAAACCCTGGCGGCGGTGGCCCATGGTTTTGGCGACAATCTCATCTCCCGCTCGGCCGACGTGACCTTGAAGGAACGCCGCCGTTTGGTGCTGGTGCCACGAGAAACCCCCCTGAATCTGGCTCATCTGCGCAATATGGTGGCAGTCACCGAGATGGGGGGGATCGTCTTTCCGCCATTGCCGGCTTTCTATGGCAGGGACAAGACCCTGGCGGAGATGATCGACGAGAGTGTCGGGAGGATCCTGAGCTTTTTCGGCATCGAGATCGACGGCTTGGTAGAATCCTGGGAAGGTCTGTCGCGCTAGGAGGTAACATGGCCGAAACCGCCAAACGCCGCGCTACTTATGAAGACATCCTGGCCCTGCCGGAGCATTTGGTCGGCGAGATCATCGGTGGCGAGCTCTATACTCAGCCGCGACCGGCACCGAAGCATGCCTGGAGTCACTCTGTCCTGGGTGGCAGTCTCGGGGAATTTTTCGGTTGGGGTTCTGGCGGTCCTGGTGGTTGGTGGATCATCGACGAACCAGAACTACATATCGATGGTGATATCCTGGTCCCCGATCTGGCCGGCTGGCGCCGCGAACGCATGCCGGTGCTGCCGGACACCGCCTGGTTCGAGGTCGTGCCTGACTGGGTCTGCGAAGTGCTCTCGCCATCCACCGCCCGCATCGACCGCAGCTTGAAAATGCCCCTCTATGCCCGCTGGGGGATTCCCCATCTGTGGCTGGTGGACCCGGAACTGCGAATGCTGGAAGTGTATGCCTTGGAAAAAGGCTACTGGTGCCTGCTGACCACCCTCAAGGACGACGATCCGGTGCGTCAGCCACCGTTCGAGGCGGCCGAGTTTCCGTTGGACCGGCTCTGGGCGGGATCGGCCAGCACGTCGTAGATCGCACCGGTCAGCCGCGCCAGCTCCGTATCGTCCATCACGTAGGCCGGCATGGTATAGACCAGTTTGCCGAATGGTCGCAACCATACGCCGGCTTCCACGAAGCAGGGGGTGATCTTGGCAAGATCCACCAGTTCCTTCATTTCCACCACACCAATGGCACCCAGTACTCTGACATCTGCCACCGTGTCCAATTCATGACAGGGGGCCAATCCCTGTTGCAGCCTGTTTTCGATTCTCCGGACGTTTGCCTGCCAGTCCGATTCCAACAGCAGATCGATGCTGGCAACCGCGATCTGGCAGGCCAGGGGATTGGCCATGAAGGTGGGCCCATGCATCAGGCATCCCGCTTCTCCCCCGCTGAGGGTGGTAGCTACCTGGTTGGTGGTGAGGGTGGCAGCCAGGCTGAGATATCCCCCTGTGAGGGCCTTGCCCAGACAGAGAATGTCCGGACTGATACCGGCGTGCTGGCAGGCGAACAGTTTGCCGCTGCGGCCGAAGCCGGTGGCGATCTCGTCGGCGATCAGCAAAGTCCCATATCGGTCGCAGAGTTGCCGTGCCGCCCGCAGATAGCTGGGATGATAGAAACGCATCCCACCGGCTCCTTGTACGACGGGTTCCAGAATCAGGGCGGCAATCTTCCGGTGGTGACGTTCTAACAGTCGTTCAAGAGGCTGAACCGCATCGGGATCCCACTCATCGTGGAACCTGCATCCTGGAACCGGGGCGAAGAGCTGAGTGGGGAGAAAATGCCTGAACAGATGATGCATCCCGGTCTCCGGGTCGCAGACCGACATGGCCCCAAAGGTATCTCCGTGATAGCCACCACTCAGAGCCAGGAAACAGCGCTTGTCAGTGTGACCTCGGGCCTGCCAGTACTGCAGGGCCATTTTCAGTGCGACTTCCACGGCCACCGAACCGGAATCACAGAGAAAGACTTTGTCCAATGACGGTGGGGACAGGGCCACCAGTCGTCGGCAAAGTTCGATGGCCGGGGTATGGGTGAAGCCGCCAAACATTATGTGGGCCATCCGGTCCAGTTGTTCTCTGGCGGCCGCATTCAGCCTGGGATGATTGTAACCGTGAATGGCGCACCACCACGATGCCATGCCATCGATGAGCCTGCGTCCATCGGCCAGTTCCAGGTGCACACCGCTGGCTGAACGCACAGGCCAGACCGGGTAATGTGCCGGTAGGGAACTATAAGGATGCCAGATGTGATTGCGATCGAATTCCAGGGCCTGGCGCCAATTCATGGAATCAGAAGGACATCTCGATTCGATGCCCGAAGGCTTTTTCTGCGATCTCCAGTTGGCGAAGTGCGGCCCATCGTTCCAACAATAGATCTCCTTCCCCTTTGCAGCTGATCTCTATGGTCTTGCCGTTGAGGCGGCAATGAATTTGTTTTACTGCGGTGCGACGTTCCTTGTTCAGAGCAATGGCCAGTCGTAACAGGGCGACCAGCTTCAACCAGCGGTCGCTTTCCTTTTTGGACAGCGTTGCCAACAAATCGTCGTCCATCTCCGGCAACTTCTTGCGCTGACAGCGCACCACCAGTGCCAATAATGTTTGCTCATCGTCTGAGATCCCCAGCATGGGCATGGCATTGAGCAGATACCAGGCATGACGATGGTGGCCATCCGGGCGAACGAAGATTCCGATTTCGTGCAACAGGGCGGCAAGTTCCAGAATGACCTTGTCACGGGCCGGTAGATTGTGGATGGCGGCCAGCTGGTCGAACAGTTGCAGCGCCAGATCACGGACATGGGTCGCATGCCTGGAATCGACATGATATTTGCGACCCACGGCGCTTGCCCAAATCAGGGCGTCATGGTGAGTGTCACTGGGTCGGCGTTGCAGTAGATCGAGCAGAGCCCCTTCCGCCAGGCCGACTCCTGGGATCAGCAGGTCCGGTTTGCCCACCAGTTTCAATACTTGGCGCAGGGTGTGGCTGGCTGGAATGATCACATCGGCGCGGTCGGGGCGCAGTTTCAGCTTTTCGATCCGCTCGTCGAGATCCAATGCATCCAGCTGGCGACACAGGGATTTGAGCTCACCATACTTGAGCCGTTTGGGTGAAGAGCTACCCAGCATCTGGCGGCCGAGTTGGCCCAGGGCCTCGATATTGCCTCCGGTTCCGACGCAGATATCGATGTCCATACCATCGATGAGCTCTCGAATCTTGCCGGCATTGGCATCGAAGAATTCGTCCAGCAGGCGGACGAAATCCTGATCGCTTTGTCCGGCGAAGCGTGACAACAAACGCACCGTACCCATCTTCAGGCTTTCCAGGGCGATCACCTGGCCTTTTTCCATCACCACGAACTCGACGCTGCCTCCGCCGATGTCGATCAGTAACGCATTGTTCTCTTCCAGCTTGGGCAAGGCATGGCGGACTGCCAGAGAGACCAGACGCGCTTCTTCGGAACCTGAGATGACCTCGATACGGATGCCGGTGGTTTCTGCCACTCTGTCGATCAACACCCTGCCATTGGATGCCTCGCGCATGGCGCTGGTGGCAATGGCCCGGACCTGTTTGATCGGCACCGACTTGCGGCTCAGCAACTGATGAAAATCGGCAAATGTCTCCAGGGCCCGTTCGAGGGTGGGCGTTCGCAGTTCGCCCTGCTGAAAGGCATCCTGTCCCAGTCTGACGGGTGCGCGCACCGCTTCGATGATATCCAGGCGTCCATCGTGGCCCAGTGCCCCGATTCGCAGGCGAATGGCATTGGAACCGATGTCGATGACCGCATTGAGAGGTGTCTGCAGGCTTTGGTCGGGCATGGTGTATGGATCAGGGCTTGGATGAAATGGACAAGTATACCCTGAAAGAGGCATAGGGGCAGGGCTTGGCTTGTGTTCCAGCAGGGCTCCGTCATCTATTCAAGCCGGGACAGGTGGTTTGCTTCGAAAAACGCCGTGAATACCTCCCTGTAGGCTCCACGCCGGCCTCCCTGCCGGCGAGGCTTTCGAAGCAGACCACCTGTCCCTCCCTCCAATCAATCCGTTACGTGTTTAGATGACGTGGTCCTGTCTGTTCCAGACGACATGAATCCGGGGCTGATTTTCCGGCGGCATCCATCCAGACTACCGGTGCAGTCATACCCACCCTCCCGGGCTCCACAGGAACCAGGGCAGGCATTGGTGTTGGAACCGGTGACCCATGGAAATTCAATCTCCTGGCGAAAAAATCCGGCTAATCACTAAAGTTTCCCGAATTGGGACCGCTAAAGCTTGTGAAAGAAATTTCTGCAAGTACATTCTGTTAGGAGGATAAGTCAATGGCAGTAATTAACACGAATATGATGGCCCTGACCGCCCAACGCAATCTCAACAAGACGGAAGGGATGCTGAACCAGGCGATGGAGCGGCTGTCTTCGGGGTTGCGTATCAATAGCGCCAGGGACGATTCGGCCGGACTGGCCATCGCCACCCGCTTCGATACGCAGACCCGCGGCATGACAGTTGCGATGCGAAACGCGGGTGACGGGATCTCCATGGCACAGACCGCCGAGGGCGCCTTGGGCAGTATGACTGACAACCTCCAGCGCCTGCGCGAGCTGGCTGTCCAGTCAGCCAATGCTACCAACAGCGACAGTGACCGCGCCTCCCTGAACGCCGAGGCCCGGCAGCTCATCGACGAGATCCAGCGGGTGGCCGAGCAGACCAATTTCAACGGCACCAAGCTGCTCGACGGCAGCTTCGGCAAGCAGATTTTCCAGATCGGCGCCAACAAGGGTGAAACCTTTGAGTTCACCATTGCCAAGATGACCACCGATAAATTGGGAGCTGGCAATACGGTTGGTGTGGCGGCTTCAGGCACTTCCTCAGCTTTGGCCAATGGTGATCTCATTATCAATGGAGTGTCGGTTGCAGCTTCAACCGCCCTTGATGACACCGCCTCCACGGATAGTGCCGATGCCAGTGCCATCGCCAAAGTGGCAGCTATCAATCGCATTTCCGATCAGACCGGCGTGGTGGCCGAGGTGGAGACCAACGTTGCAGCCGGTTCCAGTATGACAGCCGCAGCTCTAAGTGGCACCGTGACAATCAATGATGTATCTATCAGCGTGGCGACCGGTGGGGTCGATACCGCGGCTGACCGCGCGGCCGTTGCCAAAGCCATCAACGCCGTCAGTGATCAGACTGGTGTGAAGGCAATTGATACCGGCACTGATGAAAATGGGGTGCGCCTTGAAGCTGCGGATGGCCGCAATATCGAGATAGCATTTGACACGGTAACAGCTGCAGCCACCGGTCTGGCATCTGCAAATACATATGTGGGTGGATATACCCTTAGGGCGACCAACAATGAGTCCATCAAGATCGACTCCGGTACCAACGGAGATAGCGGATTGCGCAACGCCGGGCTGGTGGCCGGTACGTATGAAAATCAGGTCGCCACGGTTTCCAACCAGGATGGCAAGAATGCAAGTGGTTCCACGACCGCGTTGACTGCTTCGGACGGAAGTACCGGCGAGGACTTGGCGCTGAACACGGGCGACTTGGTCATCAATGGGGTGCAGATTGGTGCGGCCAATGCCTCCGATGACCAGGCTTCGGATACCACTGCAAACTCGAGCGTCAAGGAAGCCAGCGCCATCGCCATTGCTGCGGCTATCAACAAAACGAGCGATTCCACCGGGGTGACGGCGACCGCGGATGTCAACGTGGTGGAAGGTACGAGCGGCACGACGACGGGGACGGCTGGAAGTGATACGATCCAGTTGGTCATCAATGGCAAAGAGACGGCGACGATCACCTCGGTGGGGGATTTGGGCAAGGACCGAGTGGCGGTGGTGGATGCGATCAACACGATTTCCGGTCAGACCGGAGTCAGCGCCGAGGATACCGGCAAAGGGGTTCGGTTGATCGCGGACGACGGCCGTAACATCAGCATCGTGGCGTTGACCAAGGCAGCCAGTGATGTGGACAAGTTTGGCCTGAACGGGATTGCAGAGGCCGTCCCTGCAACTACAATTGGTGCCAAAACCCTGACGATTGGTACCACCACCGGTGACCTGACGGTTACAGGCGACAATACCGACCTGCAAGGGGTGACAATCAAATTTGGTACCGACAGCGATGCGGCGGCGGCAACGAGCTATGATTCGGCAACAAAGACGTTGACGGTGACGGCGGACTGGGATGACTCGGGGAGCAATGCGCCGGCCAATCTTGCAGCTATTCAGACAGCAATCAACACTGGTTTGGGTGGTGCAGGTTTTACAGGGCAGGTCACTCTGGCTGTGAGTGGAACGTTCACAGCATCGGAGTTTGACAGTGCCGGTTCTACGAAATTGGACGCCGGGGTGAGAAACGCCGAAACCTATTACTCATCCGTTACCCTCCAATCGGCCAAGGCCATAAAGATCGAAGCCGGCACCAATGGCACTACCGCTCTTGAAAACCTGAAGTTCAAGGCCGGTTCGTTCGGTGGTGCCGAATCCGGCCAGTTTCTCAAAGACGTGGACCTCTCCACGGTGGATGGCGCGACCAAGGCTTTGGAAGCCATCGACAATGCCCTGGAGACTATCAACAGTACCCGGGGTAACCTGGGGGCGGTACAGAACCGGCTTGAGTCGACCATCGAGAACATCCAGGTCACCCGCGACAATCTGACCGCTTCCAAGTCGCGGATCATGGATGCGGACTTTGCCGCCGAAACCGCCCAATTGGCCAAGGCCCAGGTATTGCAGCAGGCGGGCATTGCCATGCTGGCCCAGGCCAAACAGGCGCCACAACAGGTCCTGTCGCTGCTGCGGTAATCCAGGCAGCGTCATCAGCCCAGGGATGGGCCCCCTCAGGGCCCATCCCTATTTCCGTTTGAGGTATTTATGGCCACGATTACATCTTTAGGTATCGGTTCCGGTCTGGATGTACAGAACATCGTTTCGAGTCTGATCGATGCCGAACGCAAACCCACCGAAGCAAGGCTGGAGCGCCAGCAGACGCGGTATCAGGCCCAGGTTTCGGCCATCGGGCAGCTCAGGAGCGACCTGGAGGGAATGCACGACGCCCTGGGCAAGCTGAAATCCCCCACCTTCTGGCAGCGTCATCAGACCACCTCGAGCGACGAGTCGGTGGTCACCGCCACCGCCAGTGCCTTTGCCAGGGAAGGACAGTACCAGGTCAGCGTGAACCGCATTGCCCAGTCCCACGCGGTGGCGACCGGTGCGTTCGCTTCCGTGGACGAGGTGGTGGGCGAGGGGGAGCTTACCATACGTTTCGGCACCTGGAGCTACGATGGCAATGGGACGCCCACCGGATTCCAGGCCGATTCGGCGGTCAATGCCAAGACCCTGACCATCGATACCGGCAACAATACACTGAGCGGCCTGCGCGACGCCATCAACGAGGCAGGCATCGGAGTGCGGGCTTCCCTGGTGAATGATGGCAGTGGTTATCGGCTGGTGATGACCTCCAGTGAAACGGGGGCATCCATGGCCATGGAGGTCTCGGTCTCGGATAATGACGGCAACGATAGCGATACCAACGGACTGTCGCGCCTGGCCTTCAACGCCACGACGCAGAATCTGCAGCAGACTCTGGAAGGCCGGGATGCCGAACTGGTGGTGGACGGGCTGACGGTGACGTCGGCCAGCAACCTGGTGACCGGGGTGGTGGATGGCGTGACCCTGAATCTCAAGAGCGCGGAGCCGGGGACGACGGTGACCCTCGGGGTGGAACTCGACGATGAGGCCATCGCCGAGGCCATGAAGGGGTTTGTGGAGGCCTACAACCAATTCCGCGCCCATGTTTCCGAGTTCACCGCCTATGACGAGGAATCCCGGCAGGCAGCCGTGCTGTTGGGGGATTCCACGGTGCGGTCGGTGAATAACCAGTTGCGTCGGATGCTGGGGCAGGTGATTCCGGGCCTTGAGGACGGCAACGTCCGTTCCCTGGCCGACGTGGGGTTGAGCACCAACAAGGATACCGGCCAGCTTTCGCTGGACGATTCCAGGTTCAGGCAAATGCTCCACGATCACCCGGACGAGATGCAGGCGCTGTTTTCCACCCGGGGCTCCAGCACCGATGCCCAGGTGCGTTATCTGGGGGCCACGCCCGGAACCCGGGCCGGTACCTATGCCATCGAGGTGACTTCACTGGCCACCCAGGGGCGGTTTAAGGGGGGGGGCGTGCTGCCAGTGGATTTTGCCGCCAGTCCATTGGTCATCGATGCCGACAACGATGAATTCACCGTGGACGTAGACGGGACCCGCTCGGGCACCATCCGGCTGACCCAGGGCAGTTATGCCTCGGGCGAGGACCTGGCGCAGGAGATTCAGGCGAGGATCAACGCCGACGATCTGCTGAAGGCCGCGAACCGCCACGTGGAGGTGAGTTACGATGCGGGCAACCGGCGTTTCGTGGTGACCTCGTCGGCTTATGGCAGCAGTTCCAACGTCTCCTTTGCCGTGGTGGACACCAACACCGCCGCGCAGCTGGGCTTCAGCGTGACTGCAGGGGAAGCAGGACTGGATGTGACGGGCAGGATCAACGGGATTGAGGCCGAGGGAAAGGGCCAGTTTCTGTTCGGCGCCGAGGGTGATGCCAGCGAAGGACTGCAGGTGAAGATCCTCGGTGGTAACCTGGGTGACCGGGGCAACGTCAGCCTGGTACGCGGCGTGGCCGACCGGCTCGACGACCTGGTCCGGACCCTTAGTGGTGCCGATGGTGCGCTGGCCGACAAGCTGCAGGGGCTGAATGAGCGTCTGGACAAGTTGGGTGCCGAGCAGAAAAAGCTCGTTGACCGGATGGAACGCCTGGAGGTGTTCTATTTGAAAAAATTCAATGCGATGGACGCGCTGGTGGCACAGTTCAAAAGCACTGGCGCTTTTCTGACCCAGCAGCTCAAGGCGCTGGAACCCAAAAGTGACAACTGATTCGAAGAGGAAATGACTATGTATGGAGTTGCAGGCAATACCGCTCTCAAACAATACCAGCATGTGGGCAACACCGGCCGCATCGAGGATGCTGACGGACACCGGCTGGTGACATTGCTGTTCGAGGGCGCCCTGGAGCGGATCAATGGTGCCCGCGCGGCACTGCTGGCAGGGAATCTGGCGCGCAAGGGTGAATTGATCGGCAAGGCAGTGACCATTCTCGGAGGATTGCGCGAGACCCTGGACATGGATGCCGGCGGTGAACTGGCCGGGAATCTGGATTATCTCTATGGCTATATGCAACGACGGTTGCTGGAGGCCCACGTCAGGAACGACGGGGAAATGATGTCGGAAGTGACCGATCTGCTGCGTCCTCTGGTGGAGGCGTGGGGTGCTGTACCCCAGGAAGTACGGCGAAGCTATCAAAGCAGTGAGGTTGAAGGATCTTCAAAGTAGCCCAAGGAGATCTGTGTATGGAGGAAACTTCATGAAAATCGAGTCTGTAGTGAACCAATATCAGATCCAGGTGACCAGCCGGCCAGGTGGCCCTGAGAACGGAGGACAGAACAAGGTGGTTACGCCAAACAAGGATGCCAAGGGCCCGGATGCGAAGGAATCAGTCCCCCCTGAGAAAATCGATAAAGCGGTCAGGGAAATCAACAGCTACATGCAAAAGGTGCAACGGAATCTGGAGTTTTCGGTAGACAAGGAGACCAAGCAGGTGGTAGTCAAGGTCATCGACGCCGAAAGCGGTGAAGTGGTGAGGCAGATACCTGCGGAATCGGTGCTGGAAATGGCCCGGAACCTGAAAAGTGACCGGGGATTGCTGTTTGCTCAGCGAGCCTGAGCCTAAGTGAGAGTGGTGGGTTGCCATCCCACCCTAATTTACTATGGGTTGATTCTGTATTGTTCTCAGGGGCCAACTTCTGCGGTCAGTCACTGTACAGCCGGATCCTGACGGTATGTCTGTTGGTACGGCTGCTAAGGTCAAGTTGCAGTCGCTGGAGACTCTGACAGCCATTATATGATTATGAGCCAATCCTGATTATGGGGTGACAAGTAAGATGAACAAAACGATCGATGGTGTGGATCGGGTGATTGATCTGACAATGACCATGCTCAAGAAAGCACACAATGGGGATTTCGAAGCTCTGATCGAGTTTGAAAAACAGCGGGATGTACTGTTGCATCACCTTTGTGAACACCGGCAGGCGGTTTTCCGCTCGGATAGAGCATTTCAGGAGTTTGTCCATAAAATCATGGAACTTGACACCCATCTAATGGAACTGGTGCACCAGGAGCAAAGAAAACTGTCGGAACAATTGAGTCAGTTACAGAGCCGGCGCCAAGCTGCGGCCCACTACCAAAGCCAAGCCGGGTACAAGGGGACATGAACGAACTCGATCAGGCCCTGCAGCTGAGTGAAAAGATGCTGCGTTACGCCAAGCAGTCCGTATGGGAGCAGGTGGGACAGTTGGAGCGGCAGAGAAGAGGGCTATATCAGATCATGCGCAGAAGCCGACAGGACATGAGAGTCGAAAAGGTCAAGGCCATCATCATGATAGACAGGGAAATCGTCAGGTTGCGCTGTCAGGAATTCCGGGGCGTCGGCAAAGTCTCTCCGCCAAGAAAGACCGATCTTTTCCCTCAGCGGAGGATCTAGCCTGTTCTTCTTAAGATGATCTCAAGCACCAGTTTGCTGCCGAAATAGGCCAATAAGAGCGCCGTGAACCCCCCCAAAGTCCAGCGAATGGCGGTCCTCCCTCGCCAGCCGTAACACCATCTTCCAATCAACAGCATTCCAAATACCAGCCAAGACACGATCGAGAGTACGGTCTTGTGTACCAGGTGTTGGGCGAACAGATTCTCGATGAATAGAAAACCACTCAGCAATGAAATGCTTAGAAACACGAAACCGATGGCGATCGCCTGGAAAAGCAAAGTCTCCATGGTTTGCAAGGGGGGCAGTGACCTAATGAACCAGTTGGACTTCTTGTGGTGCAATTGCCAATCCTGAATCGCCAAAAGGATTGCCTGCAGGGCTGCGATGTTGAGCAGACTGAAGGCAACGATGGAAACCAGGATGTGAGTTTCCATTGGTGGAGAAAGATTCTGCAGAAGGTGCACCTCTTGTGGAAATGACAGTCTAAATATCAACGTGATCGTGGCCAGTGGAAACACTGCGACGCCCAGTTTGTCCACTTGTTTGCCGATTGCGGCGAGCAGAAACAGCAATGTAATGGTCAGACTCACCAGTGCGGCCGTACTAAAGAAACTCAGATCGATGCCCGCCGGTGTAAACATGAAACCGACAAGCCCCAAGGCATGACAAGACATTCCTATCCAGGCGATGGACAAAGGGATAGAGCGGTGCTGAATAGCCAATTCCAATGCCGGCTTTTTCAGCAAGAGCACTGTCGCAATCAGGTATGAAACGATCGCCGCGAAGGTGAAAAGGTGGCTTAGGTTCGACAAAACTTCCCTCCTAGCTTTAGTCTGGCATAATGTAGGGCTGAACTGAAGCGGCCGGTTTCATTGAATTCATTTTTTGTATTTTATTTTGTATTGCAGGTAACAGCGCGACATGTTTGACAATCTTTCCGAACGGCTGACCAAAACCCTGAAAACCATTCGTGGCCAAGGCCGGCTGACCGAAGACAATATCAAGGATACGCTCCGTGAAGTGCGGATGGCTCTGCTCGAAGCCGACGTTGCCCTTCCCGTGGTCAAGGCGTTCATCGACCGGGTCAGGGAACGTGCCTTGGGGCAGGAAGTTCAGAACAGTCTGACGCCGGGACAGGCATTCATCAAGATCGTGCAACAGGAATTGATGGATGTCATGGGCGGGGCCAGCGAAGGGCTCAACCTCGCTACCCAACCCCCGGCGGTGATTCTGATGGCCGGTCTCCAGGGGGCCGGTAAAACCACCACAGTAGCCAAATTGGCACGTTGGCTGAAGCAGCGGGAGAAAAAAAAGGTCGCTATCGTCAGTGCTGACATTTATCGTCCTGCAGCTATCGAGCAATTGAAGACCCTGGCTGCGGACGTTGGCGTTGAATTCATTCCCTCCAGTCCTGACGAAAAGGCGGTCGATATTGCCAGGAATGCGGTCGAACATGCAAGAAAGCATCTTTTCGACGTGGTGATCATAGATACCGCCGGTCGGCTGCATATCGACGAGTCGATGATGAATGAGATCCAGGCGATCCATCAGGCGGTCAACCCGATTGAAACCTTGTTCGTGGTCGACAGCATGACGGGCCAGGACGCGGCCAATACCGCCAAGGCGTTTCATGATGCCCTGCCCCTGACCGGGGTCGTTTTGACCAAGGCCGATGGGGATGCCCGTGGCGGTGCAGCGCTTTCGATCCGCCATATCACCGGCAAGCCGATCAAGTTCATCGGCATGGGAGAAAAGATCGAGGCCCTGGAATTGTTCCATCCCGACCGGATCGCTTCGCGTATTCTGGGTATGGGGGACGTGCTCAGCCTGATCGAAGAAGTCGAGCGCAAGATCGACAAGAAAAAGGCGGAGAAATTCGTCAAGAAACTTCAGAAAGGTAAGGGTTTCGATCTGGAGGACATGCGTGAGCAATTGTTACAGCTCAATCAGATGGGGGGAATCTCCAAGCTGTTGGACAAGCTTCCTGGCATGGGTGAGATGCCGAAGAACGTTAAACAGAACATCGACGACCGTGACATTGACCGGCAGATCGCCATCATCAATTCCATGACTTTGCAGGAGCGGCGTTTTCCGGCTGTGATCAACAATTCCCGCAAGAAACGCATCGCCAATGGCTCCGGGGTCAAGGTGCAGGATGTCAACCGTCTGCTCAAGCAGTTCACCCAGATGCAGAAGATGATGAAGCGGATGAAGAAAATGAAGGGATTCGGTAAGGGGGGGCTGCCTGGTATGCCTGGCGGTGGAATGCCCAAACTGCCTTTTTGAGGAAATGGCTTGACTGAAAAGAATCTGGTACTTTCTGGAGCCAGTAGGATACTGCCATGAATGACGCAATGACTGACCGCCTGTGGCTATAAGGGAACTGACCGACCGTTTTGGTCGCCGCATCACCTATCTTCGAATCTCCATCACCGACCGCTGCGATTTGCGCTGCCAGTACTGCATGGCAGAGGAGATGACCTTTCTTCCACGGGCACAGATTCTAACTCTGGAGGAAATCCATACCCTGGCCCGAGTATTCGTCGATCTCGGGGTGACCAAGATTCGGGTGACGGGAGGAGAGCCCCTGGTCAGGCGGGGTGCCGTCGATCTGATCGCCAGATTGGGCCACCTGGCATTGGACGAGTTGGTCATGACCACTAATGGCACCCGGCTGCGGCAATATGCCCGGCGTCTGGTGGAAGCTGGCGTCAGTCGGCTCAATGTCAGCCTGGACACCTTGAGGCCGGAACGTTTCCGCAGATTGACCCGGGTTGGGGAGCTACGCTATGTACTGGCAGGGATCGATGCGGCAATTGGAGCAGGATTCAGCAGGATCAAGCTCAATACGGTGGTCATGAAAGGGCGCAATCACGACGAAACCGTGGATCTGGTCCGTTTTGCGGTGGATAAGGGTTTGGATATCAGTTTTATCGAGGAGATGCCCCTGGGAGAGATCGATGCCCGCGATCGACTGAATGATTTTTATTCTTCGGATCAGGTGCGTACCGATCTGATCCGGGAATTCGATCTACGGCCGATTCCAGACCGAACCGGAGGGCCTTCACGTTACTGGCAAGTGGCGGGCACTGCTACCCGGGTCGGCTTTATCTCTCCCCACAGCCATAATTTCTGTGATGATTGCAACCGGGTCCGTCTGACCGTTGAAGGGCGGCTGCTATTGTGTCTGGGCAATGAGCACTCTGTGGATTTGAAATACGTATTGAGACGCTGGCCTGGAGACGAAGAACGATTGCGGCGGACCATCGTGCGGTCCATGGAAATCAAACCGGAAAGGCACCACTTCAACCTGAAGGAAAAGCCCGTCATACTGCGCCACATGAGCGTGACAGGAGGTTGAGGTGCCTTGGAACCATGGTTCCACCGTACCCAGTATCCGGGATTATGGCGTTGGACGGGGTGGTACCCGGTAGAATTGGGCAATTGCGTTTGGATTTGAATCAATTGGCAAATATTTTGGAGGATGTGTGACAGAGAATCTCGTTGCTCGCGCAGAGCCTGGATCACGGTTGTTTGAAGACACCGATCCTGAGGAAACACGGGAATGGATCGAAGCCCTGCAGGCGGTATTACAGGCGCAAGGGGGGAGCAGGGCGCATTATCTGATCGAGCGTTTGATCGATGAGGCAAGGCGATCAGGAATCAGTATTCCCTTTTCTGCCTCGACGGCCTATATCAACACCATTCCGCCGCATCTGCAGAAACCCTGCCCTGGCGATTTGGCGATCGAGCGCAGGATTCGCTCCTATGTCCGCTGGAATGCCATGGCGATGGTGGTGCAGGCCAATCGCAAATCCACCGAGTATGGCGGACACATCGCCACTTTTGCTTCTGCAGCGACCCTTTATGAAGTGGGTTTCAACCATTTCTTCCGAGCCCCGAATGATCAGTTTGGCGGTGATCTGGTGTTTTTCCAGGGGCATGCCTCTCCTGGCATCTACGCCAGAGCATTTCTGGAGGGCCGGCTGACCGAAGAACAACTACAAAACTTCCGCTGTGAAGTGAAGGGCAAGGGCCTGTCCTCCTATCCCCATCCCTGGTTGATGCCGGATTTCTGGCAATTTCCAACGGTTTCCATGGGGTTGGGGCCATTGATGGCCATCTATCAGGCCCGATTCATGCGTTATCTCCATGATCGGGGGCTGGCCGATACAGAGGGACGTAAGGTCTGGTGTTTCTGTGGTGATGGCGAGATGGACGAACCCGAGTCGGTTGGGGCGCTTTCCCTGGCAGGACGGGAACGTCTCGACAACCTGATTTTTGTGATCAATTGCAATCTCCAGCGGCTCGATGGTCCGGTGCGTGGTGATGGCAAGATCATCCAGGAGCTGGAAGGTCTGTTCCGCGGTGCCGGCTGGAATGTGATCAAGGTGATCTGGGGTTCGCGTTGGGATCCGCTACTGGCACAAGATACCCATGGATTGTTAAAGAAGCGCATGGAAGAAGTGGTGGATGGGGAATATCAGACCTACAAGGCCAAGGACGGGGCCTATGTGCGCAAACATTTTTTCGGTAAATATCCCGAATTGCTGGAGATGGTGGCCAATATGTCCGATCAGGAAATATTCCGTCTTGAGCGGGGTGGCCACGATCCCAGAAAGGTCTATGCTGCCTATGCCGCTGCGATGGAATACACCGGTCAGCCCACGGTGATTCTGGCCAAGACCATCAAAGGCTATGGAATGGGTGAGGCTGGTGAAGGCCGGATGGGGGCGCACCAGCAAAAGAAGCTCGAGGAGAAGGTGCTGCGCCAGTTCCGCGACCGTTTTGATATTCCGATTCCGGACGAGAAACTGGGTGATGCGCCATTTTACAAGCCTGCCACGAACAGTCCGGAACTGGAATACCTGCATGAACGCCGCAGGGAACTGGGGGGGTATCTTCCCCAACGCCGCAGACAATCACATGTTGGGTTGTCGATTCCGGACGTAAAGCCCTTCGATTTCGCCTTCAAGGGGACCGGTGACAGAGAAATGTCCACAACCATGGTATTTGTGCGCATCCTGGCAGGATTGATGCGTGACAAGGGGCTGGGCAAGCACGTGGTACCCATCGTTCCTGATGAAGCACGGACCTTCGGGATGGAGGGTCTGTTTCGTCAGTACGGGATCTATTCCCACGTTGGACAGCTCTATGAACCCGAGGATGCTGGTCAGATCAACTATTACCGGGAAGATACCAAAGGTCAGATTCTTGAGGAAGGCATCAACGAGGCTGGCGCCATGAGCGACTGGATCGCTGCGGCGACCTCTTACAGCAACCATGATATGCCCATGGTGCCGTTCTATATCTACTATTCAATGTTTGGCTATCAGCGGGTGGGTGATCTGTGCTGGGCCGCCGGGGACATGCAGTCGCGTGGTTTCCTGATGGGTGGGACGGCTGGGAGAACCACCCTGGCTGGTGAAGGTCTCCAGCACCAGGATGGTCACAACTTGCTGTTTTTCTCAGCAGTTCCAAATTGTGTGGCTTATGACCCCTGTTTCGGTTATGAGCTGGCGGTGATCATTCGCGAGGGCCTGCGGCGCATGATCCAAGAGGGGGAAAACGTCTATTTCTACCTCACTGTGATGAATGAGAACTATCCTCATCCGGCGTTACCGGATGGTGTGGAGGATGGAATCCTCAAAGGGATGTATCGTCTCTCCGGCAGTGGCAGGAAGGCACGGATACAACTCATGGGTAGTGGTACGATTCTCAGGGAAGTGATTGCCGCCGCCGACATGCTGCAACAGGATTTCGCCATTGCTGCCGATGTCTGGAGTGTCACCAGCTTCTCCGAACTTCACCGGGATGGGGTGCAGGCCCACCGGTGGAATCAGCGTCATCCCGGCAGCCGTACGGTCAAGAAGGCCTATGTCACCCGGTGTCTGGAGAAAACCCAGGGCCCGGTACTGGTGGCAACTGACTACATTCGTACTCACGCCGAGCAGATTCGCCAGTTCGTACCCGGATCCTACTATGTGTTAGGTACCGATGGCTATGGGCGAAGCGATGTTCGCAAGGAGCTGCGGGAATTTTTCGAGGTTGACCGTCATACCATCGTGGTGAGTGCGCTCAAAGCGCTCGCAGACGATGGAGACGTCGATGTCAAGACGGTTAAGGAAGCCATTGCCAAATACGGAATCGATCCGGACAAACCGTATCCAGCCACGGTTTAGATAACTGGCAGAAACAGTCCATGCCGAAGATCCTGGAAGCGGGATCTTCGGCATTTTGTTAAACTCGCGCAAATAACAAGCAAACATTCACGGGGTAACAGGGTGAGTCAGGAAATGGAAATTTACGTCCCCCCGCTGGGGGATGTGGATGAAGTCGACGTCATCGAGGTATTGGTCCAGCCTGGGGATCAGGTGGAACAGGATACTCCTTTGATCACGCTGGAAAGCGACAAGGCAACCATGGAAGTTCCATCGCCGCAACCAGGGGTGATCAAGGATGTCTTGGTGAAGGTTGGAGACAAGGTCAAGGAGGGCGTCCCCATCGTCCGTCTCGACGCAAAGGGAGAAACGGTAGCCGCCACCCCAGGCGCCGAGGTTCCAGCCGAGAGTCCAACTCAAATTGAAGAACCCAGGGTGACCGAAGCACCTGCGCCCATCAGGGAAGAACCCAAGGCCGAGCCTGCGCCACCACAGGTTGAAACGGCTTCTGGCGCACTTCCCTATGCCAGCCCATCGGTTCGGAAGTTTGCCCGCAAACTGGGCGTGGACCTGAACCAGGTGAGCGGTTCCGGCCCCAAAGGCCGGATTCTCAAAGAGGACGTGGAAGCCTTTGTCAAGGCGCAGCTACAGGAGGGGGCGGCGCCAGTGGCAGGTGTGGGTATTCCCCCGGTTCCTGCGGTCGACTTTGCCAAATTCGGACCGATAGAAGAACAAGCCCTGTCACGCATCAAGCGCCGGAGTGGGCCCCATCTTCAGAGAGCATGGCTCAATGCCCCCCAGGTGACCCAGCATCACGAAGTGGATATTTCCGATCTGGAGGACTTCCGTCAGTCACTCAAACCGGAAGCCGACCAGCGCGGCGTCAAATTGACCCCCCTGGCCTTCATTCTCAAAGTGCTGCCTGTGGCCTTGAAGGAGTTTCCGGGCTTCAATGCGTCACTTTCTCCCGATGGCCAGAGTTTGATCCTCAAGCGTTATTATCATATCGGGGTTGCGGTCGCCACGCCCGATGGCCTTGTGGTTCCGGTGATTCGTGACGTGGACCAAAAAGGGGTCTGGGAACTGGGTGAAGAGCTGGCTGAGGTCAGCGCCAGGGCGCGGGCGGGAAAATTGACCCCCGACGACCTTCAGGGCGGTTGTTTCTCTGTATCCAGTCTGGGCGGCATCGGCGGGACTTTTTTCACACCCATCGTCAATGTTCCCGAAGTGGCGATTCTCGGCCTCTCCAGGGCACGGATGCAACCGGTATGGAATGGAGTGGAATTTACTCCCAGGCTGATGTTGCCGATATCGCTGTCCTATGATCACCGGGTGATCGATGGAGCCGAAGGAGCACGGTTCGTGGTCCGTTTCGGGCAACTTCTCAGTGACATGCGGCGCTTGGTTTTGTAAAGGAGAGGACAATCATGACAACGCAAACCGAGGTTTTGATATTGGGGGCGGGCCCTGGTGGTTACACTGCAGCTTTTCGAGCCGCCGATCTGGGCAAACAGGTTACTTTGGTGGAACGCTATTCGGTCCTGGGAGGGGTATGTCTCAACGTGGGGTGTATTCCTTCCAAGGCCCTGCTGCATATGGCAGAACTGATCTATGAGGCCAAGGGCTGCGCTTCCAAGGGTATCGATTTCGGACAGCCCAAGATCGATCTCGACAAGGTCAGGGCCTGGAAGGAACGGGTGGTCAAGACCCTCAATACGGGACTTTCCGGCCTGGCGAAGCAACGCCAGGTCGCAGTGGTGCAAGGGCTTGGGCGTTTCGTCTCGGAAAACGAGATCGAAGTGGATGGCCCTGAAGGTACACAAAGTATTCGATTCCAACAGGCCATCATCGCTGCCGGCTCACGGCCGGTGAGTTTGCCCGGTTGGCCTCAGGATCCGCGAATCATGGATTCGACAGGCGCTTTGGCGCTTGAGGAGATACCAGAATCCCTGCTGGTTGTCGGTGGCGGTGTGATCGGTCTCGAAATGGCTTGTGTTTATCACGCCCTGGGTTCGAAGATCTCCGTGGTGGAGCTGGCGGATCAGATTCTGCCGGGAGTGGACAATGATCTGATCCGGCCGCTTCAACAGATGATCGGTAAGCGCTATGAAAATATCTGGGTCAGTACCAAAGTGACTTCGGTCGAGGTTGGAGAGGCTGGTATCGAAGTGAATTTCGAGGGGGACAATGTTCCCGAAAAGCAGCGCTTTGATCGAGTCCTCGTTTCGGTTGGCAGGCGGCCCAATAGCGATCTGCTGAATCTTGAGGCGGCAGGGGTCAAAACCGATGATCGGGGTTACATTACGGTCGACGACAGAATGTGTACCAGCGTGCCTCACATTTATGCCATCGGGGATATCGTCGGCAATCCCATGCTGGCCCACAAAGCAAGTCACGAAGGAAAAGTGGCGGCAGAGGTGGTTTGTGGAGAGTCAGTGGCTTTCCAGGCGCTCACCATTCCAGCAGTGGCCTATACCAATCCTGAAGTGGCTTGGATGGGCAGGAGTGAATCCGAGCTGAAGGCTGAGGGAATCGACTATGACAAAGCGGTCTTTCCCTGGGCTGCCAGCGGCAGAGCGCTGGCCATGGGGAGAAGGGAAGGGTTGACCAAACTGCTCAGCGATAAGAAGACAGGGCGTATTCTTGGGGCGGGAATCGTCGGGCCCCACGCCGGTGAATTGATTTCGGAAGCCGTGCTGGCACTGGAGATGGGGGCAGATATCGAGGATCTGGCCCTTACCATTCATCCGCACCCGACCCTGTCGGAGACCTTGATGTTTGCAGCCGAAATGATTGACGGTTCCATCACCGATCTATATCTTGGTAAGAAAACCACTTGAGGACCACGAGCGTGGAGACAGTGGAGCTGAACTGCAAGCGCTTCGGGAATGAAGGGCCACCTCTGGTGGTTCTGCATGGCCTGTTTGGTGCCGGGCGCAATTGGTATTCGCTGGCCCAACGACTGGCCGATGAGTTTCAGGTCCTGGTTCCAGATCTTCGTGGTCATGGCGAGTCACCTTCTGTGCCACCACTGGATTATCCGAACATGGCAGCTGATCTGATTGCCCTGTTGGACAGGGAGGGGTTGGAATCTGCCCATTTTCTGGGTCATAGCATGGGTGGTAAGGCTGCCATGACGGCTGCCTTGAACTATCCTGACCGCCTGGACAAATTGGTCGTGGTAGACATTGCACCGGTGCATTATTCCCACAGCTTTGATCATGTCATTGAAGCCCTCAGATCTATGCCCTTGGGGGAGATCCAAAGCCGTCGGGAGGCTGGTGAATGGTTGAGCCAGCGGATCGAGAATCCGGTGATCTGCCAGTTCCTTTTGCAGAACCTGGTGGCAGAAAACGAACATTACCACTGGCGTATCGATCTCGATTTGCTCAGCCAGGCGCTGCCTGGCATCGTCAGTTTCCCTCACGATGTAAAGATCCGGCCATTCGAGGGTCCGACCTTGTTCATTGCCGGTGGATTGTCCGAATACATCAAACCCCAGTATCATCAGGCGATTCGTGCTTTGTTTCCCCATGCCTGCATCCAGACCATCGAACATGCAGGGCATTGGGTGCATATCGACCAACCGGAAGCCTTTGAATCGGTTGTGCGCTGTTTTCTGCGGCCCAATTGTACCCTGGAGAATCAGCAGGAAATGTGACAGGCGCCCACGTGAGACGGCAGGGCCGTGTCATTTAACCCGTTAAGGATTGATCGAAGAGGCTTGTTGCTGATTTGCAGGCATTTCCAGAAATGAGGCCGGGAGGGATCGATGGCGGTTTTCCAAACTGACCACGCCCTTAGGTCGATGGCTGAGTTCCGGAGACAGTGACCAAGATTCCATAGGTTTCCTTCGGTATTTTCTAAAGCCGGCCGGAATTCGACCGATACCATTGAAGAGAGCGGATGGTTGGTCGAGGTGGTATGCGAATCCTGTTTTTAGTGCTGGTTCTGGTGGTCAGGTGTGCGTGTGCTGAATTTTATCAGCCTTGGTTGATGGATTCGCACTGGCAGTTGCAAACCGGTAAGCTTGCCTGCCGCCTGAGCCAGGAGATCCCCCATCTGGGCCAAGTCTTGTTGCTGCAGGAGGCGGGTGAGCCCCTTCGTTTTGTCTTAAGACTGAATCAGCGAAAGATGGTGGCCGATGCGTCTCTCCGGATCGAGCCTGCCCCCTGGCAGCATCGGGCGTTATCCGGGCTTTCGTATCCTGTTGTTCTCACCACTGATGATGAAAGTCACCAGCAACTCGAGGTTCGGGGAAATACCGCCGAGAGGATGCTTGCGGCGCTGTATGCGGGTCACTTTCCTTCTTACACGTTGCAGAGGCCATGGCGCAACGGTTTTCACGAAGTCCGTGTGGACGTCTCATCAGTCAGATTCTGGGAGAAGCATGATGAATTCCAGAATTGCCGCATTCAATTGCCGGCTTTCGGGCTCAGGGACTTCAGGGATCTGAACTTTTATTTTCGGCAACAGCAGCTCCAGTTGCCTCAGGAAACCAGCAGCATCCTGGCTAAATTGGCGCATTATCTCAAGCTGTCCGGCAAGGGGCAGGTCATGATCCGGAATGCAACCGCTGGTGTTGCCGGCACAGCTGGGCAGAGATGGTTCCAGAAGCGATATGCCGTCATCAAGAAAAGGCTGCGCCAGCTGGGGTTGAGAACAGCGCAAATTTCCATCCGCAAATCCTCCGATAAACCGCGAATCGAAATGACGGTTTTCGGCCCTGAAGGATTACTGCTGTATCACTATGGGCGCCATCAGGAGAATCTATCCGCGCTCCAGAAGCGTCGCTTGGCCCTGTTGGCGCGATATCTACGTGATTACTTCCCTGGGAAACTGTGGATTCATGGGCATAGCGATGGGGCGCGCTGGCGTAGTGAAAAAGCCAACCGGGCTCTGGCGCGTCGCTGGGCCGAAAAGGTACGCGATTATCTGATCACTGAAGGGGTCGAAGCCAGCCGGCTGGAAATACGGGTATGGGGCTCGAAAAGAAGGGTGGCCAGCAATCTCAGCCGGGACGGTCAGGCAAGGAATCGGCGAATCGTCATAGATCTGGAAGATGAGCCCACGCTGACAGCCGGGCTGGATCAATCCGGCTGATCGAGCAGCTTTCTTACGAAATTGAGGTCTTCCACGGTATCGACATCGATGGCGG
>JALVSV010000430.1 GCA_027024125.1 Methylothermaceae bacterium
TTGCACCATGTCCTGAATTCTGGAGTAATCCACCTTACCGCTTCCCAGCAGAGGTAATTCCGGTACGAAAAGCATGCGCCTTGGCAACCACAATTCCGGTAGCCCCTGTTTGCGAGCGATCTGTTTCAAGGCATCGAGACTGGCTCCCTCACATTCGCTCACCAGGAGGATCTCCTCTCCCTTTCGGGTATCGGCCATGGCAATCACCGCATGATGATGATCCGGCCAGACCCGGGAGGCCAGGGATTCGATGGCCGTCAGAGGAACCATTTCTCCACCCACCTTGGCAAAGCGTTTGAGCCTTCCTACGATGGTCACGAAACCGTCATCGTCCACCTGCACCACATCACCCGTATCATACCAGCCTGTCCCGAATCTGGTCTGTGGCGGCTTCAACTCACCCGGACACTGAGGCAAATAGTACCCGAGCATGATGTTGTCGCCCTGTACGTGGAGCCGCCCCCCCGCAGTCAGTCCTTCCACGGCCTCCAGGCGCCACCGAATGCCAGGCAAAAACCTCCCGACGGTACCGGCTCGACAAAACATCGGGGTATTGACTGCCAACACAGGGCTGCTTTCGGTGGCACCGTACCCTTCCAGAATGCGAATCCCGAATTTGTCCATCCACAACTGACGCACTTCCTCCTGCAACTTCTCGGCACCAGCGAAGACATAGCGAAGGCTGTAAAAATCATAAGGATGGGCACACCTGCCATATCCCCCAAGAAAGGTATTGGTGCCAAACAACACCGTGGCATTGATTTCGTAGCAAAGCTCCGGTATCAGCTTGTAATGCAGAGGATTGGGATAGAGGAATGTGCTCATCCCGGAGATCAGTGGCAGCATCAGTCCCGGCCCAAGGCCGAAAACGTGGAACATGGGCAGAACGTTGAGAACGACGTCCTGAGCATTGAAGTCCACTGTGGCTCCCAATTGGGCACAATTGGTCAGGATATTGCGATGGGACAACAACACCGCCTTGGGTTTTCCTTCTGAGCCGGAGGTGAACAACATCACCGCAGGTTCATTGGCCGCTCCTTCGCCAGGCCGGTACCACAACCGGGCAAACAGGCCAGACACCAGCCCCCACAACCGCTTTCTCACACCCACGTCCCGCTTCCAGTCTTCCAGATAGTGGAGCTGGATCCCGCTACGCTGCAATGTTTCCACCTGCTCCTGTAACTGTGCCAACTCTATGAAGCGATGGGAAGTGATCACATGACGAATCTGTCCGGTCGAACAGGCACCCGACAGCCCGATGCTTCCAGCGGTGTAGTTGAGCATTGCCGGTAACCTGCCCGCCAATTGGCAACCAAACAGCAAAGCCACAGTGGTATTGGCACTGGGAAGCAGCAGTCCGACGGTTTCAGCCTCCCCGGTATGCCGACGCAACAGTTTCGACAGCACCACGCTACGGGCAATCAAAGCCCGGTAACTCAAAGGCCGACGCTCACCATCCTCGAGAATCTTCCTGGCCCCACCATGAAAGTGTTTGGCATCTAGGATGGCCGAGAACAACGTCCTGTCGCAGGGGCTGGTCAACAGAATCATTTCAGCCATCAGATCAGCCAGTTTCAACCCTGCCTGCTTGCGCCTTTCCGCACCTTTCACCCTGGAAGGGGGACAAATGTCCCTGGCAGGCAGGATGTGGACGTGTATCCTGGGAAACCAACGCCACCGGTACCGGGATTTGAGCCTGGAAAACGGAGTGAATTGGGCTCCGTCTATCCTTACCGGCAAGACCATGGCACCGGCCCGATCCGCCACCATGCCCGGACCGTCATAGATCTTCATCAGGGTACCTGTCACCGTGATCCTGCCTTCAGGAAAAATGACGGTGCGATGACCCTCCTGCAGATGTCGGATCAACGATTTCAGGGAGCCGGCCTGCCGGGGATCCAGGGAGAACACCCTGGCAAAACGCAGGAACGGCCGAACCCACGGCAACCGGGCGATATGACTGTTGATGGCAAAACTCAAATCACCGGGAAGGAACGCCCAAAGCAGCACGGGATCGAGGAAGGATTGGTGATTGGCAACGATCAACACTCTGCCACTGGCCTGGTCATAATGTTCCAGGCCATGAAGCTCTACCCGATACAATCCCTTTAGAAGGGCACGCACAATGGCTTTCATCGTGAACCATACAGTAGAGATTGAGCAAGGACTCGCGTATGTCGCCACCAGGAGGACAGCAGCAGCACCCAACCCGCCAGGAATCCGGTCATGATCCAGCCATAATGGCTCGGTCGGTACAGAAAGTGTATTACGGATTCACCTGAGGGCAAGGCAACCTGCTGGAACAACCCTTCGGTCTCCACAACCAATGCAGGTTTGCCATTCACCATCGCCGCCCATCCCGGATAGTAGGTTTCCAAACGTATCAAACGGCTTGGATTGGCACAATGGGCTGTCACCTGATCCCTGCTCAGTGCCTGCAACCGGCAATGCTTCGCACTGAAATAGCTGCGATAATGCTTCTGGCGATAAATCTTCAACACTTTGTCTTGGTATACGATCTGTACGGGTGGGCTGTGGGCATCCAAATAACTGAATCTCATCCTCAAGGACCTGGTATCAAGGCGCTGTCCATTCATCCACCACGCCTGTGAAACTCCATGCACTCCTGGCCACAACCAGATCGCCACTGGATAGGCAGCATTCTCGTAGCGCATTCTGATCTCCGTTGGAATCCCCTCATGAAGGGTCAGCGGTTCGGCTAAATGAAATTCCAGAAAATCGTTGTCCGAAGCCAGATTGGCGTCAGCATGAATCCCGACACATTGTTCCCGATGACACAACTCCCCTTCCATCATCCCGTCCGATTTGCCCCGATAGGTTCCAATCATTATGCCAAGAGCAGATAACCGACCTGCCGGTAGTTCGAGACGAACCCGAAGCGTGTCCCCTCCATGCATCCTCACAGGTACGTTATGGCTCAATTGCACAGGCGTTTCATACTCACGCAGATACAGCTGCTCCCCAGTTCGGGTTACGATATGGGAGACACCTGCCAGTGAATATTCCGTCAAATTGTCACGAAGTGTTCTGAGGGGGGAAGGAGATTTCGGATCTGGATGATAACCGCCAATGAACAAAATCGGATGGACATAAGGATCCAGGTGGTCATGAACATAGACAGCAAGATTCTTTGGAACAGGTAAGTCGTTGTAATTCAATTGTGCGATACCGAACGCCGAACCATAGTTCGGCACCAGAGGACCTGTGGTATAGAAACGCTGCAGACCCAAATGGCTGGAGAGGTACTCGACTCCGGACACATGCAGTTCCCCCCGGCGCGGATAGGCCAGCACTGGAATCAGAAAGAAAAGGGCCGCTTCCATGACAACCAGCGCTGCAATCATGTGTGCCGACCAGGAACGTCCAGCCAGGGCCAGGCCAAACCCTGTCGCCAATACTGCTCCACCAACCAGAATGGATCCCACCATCGCCAGCAGTGAGAGTCGGTCGGCCTCCAAACGTTTCAAAGGTTCGATGGCCGGAATAGCTGCCAGCACAACCACGAGCACTATCATCGCCATCCCCCACCAGAGGCGTTTTCCCCTCAGGTTTTGATTCACAAGGTCATCCAGGGCAAAACCGGCAAGGACAATGAGCCCCATCGACAAGGACGGCCATACATACCGGAAGAATGCCGCCTGCTCGATCAATGGCAACCAGTTCATCACTTCCTTGACACCGGGCAACCCAAATGACTTGGCCAACCCGATCAGGATCCAAAGGAAAATCGTGGACTTCAACGCCCTTTCATGTCGTCCACTCAGGGACAACAGGGCCAAAAAGGGGAGTCCCAGACCAAAGAACCCACCGACATTGGCCCACCATAGATGTATTTCCGGATCATGGGACCAAAAGATGGGGCCGTACAAATACGGCAGAAAGATAGCGGCCAGCCCACTTCTGGGAAGATATGCATGGCCAAATCCACTTTCGTGGCCTCCGATCTCGGCCAATCCGATATATTCAATAAATGGGACGACCACAGGCAGGCTCAGTAACACTCCGACCAAAACCCCCACCCCGACCAGGAAAAGGAAACGCCAACGTTTGCCACCCCGGAACTGGAACAAGCGAACCACTGTCCAGACCGCCACCAGAAGCCCATTGATATAGGCCACCTCAGGAAAACCAGCATAGAGCGAAAATGCCAGGGCGATCGGAATCCAAAGCCAGCCCCTTCCCTGTCCTGTCCGCGCCGCAGCCACTGCCTCTTCCACCCCAAACAGCAACCAGGGAAGAAAAGCGATTGGGTTGATGACCGCGTTGGCAAGCCACGCATAAGTTCCATTCATCTCGAACAGCAATGCTCCACACAAGGCTGCCGTTATCCCCATACCCAAACGCCGCAGCAACAGCCACGATCCAACTCCGGCAACAATCTGGAGACAGAGGTGAAACAGAAGCTGGCCCTTGTTCAGGGCAAACAACAACACGAACGGAAGGAAGATAGCACCTCCCTGAATCTGGGCCACCAGAGGCGTTCCCGTCCCTTCGAATGGATTCCACCAGGGAATGGTTCCGCCCAGCCAGTCCTGAGCCGCCCGCCTTCCCAGGGCATCGGAGGTAAAGGCGATGTTGGGATCGATGGTGCTGGAACCTGGCAGAATCGACCCACCCAGGTCTGTGGTCAGCCCACCATAGATCACCAGGGGATCGGATATCAGCCACCCGCTCCAGAGGGGTGATTTGAGGAGCAGGGGCCAGACGATCAGAAGCGCGACTGCAGACCAGCCCCTAAAAGGAAAAGAAAGAGGGTTGTGGGGATAGTCAGAAGGGTTCGAGACAGCATGGTTGAAGACGAAGCTTCGCGACAGGGTGAAGTTGAAAAACATCCCTGCAACCGAGCCAATCGCCACTGCAGCAATGGGATGGCGATGGAACCAGGGAGACTGCGTCACCAGCAGGACATAACTCCCATTGTTGACCACCCAGCCCACGATATTGGCGCTCACATAATAAGTCCACTCGCGTCTGAGGGAATGCCGACTCGGTGAAAAAGTAAAATGCCGGTTCAGCCACCAGGTCACAGTCACAGCAAGGGGAAAACCTACCGCTTGGGCCCATAGAGGACCAGAAAATGGCGAAAGCCCGGCGACCACGCCGCCATTGACGATGAATCCAAGTACCCCGACCCAGGCAAAACGGATGAATTGCTGGATGATCATTGGCGTGATTCAGCTTTTCCCAGTGAGTCCCGGTGGGGGATATCGCAGATACAGCAGGCGCTTCAACTCTCTGCGTCCACTGGTCACCGTATCCAGTATCAGCCCGATGGTACCGAAAATGGCTGCAATGATCATCAGTGAAGCAGCGAGAAATGCGGTTGGGAAACGGGGGACCAATCCAGTGTCCAGATACTCAAGCACCAGGGGGACACCGAGTAAAAGTGAAGCTGCGGCGAACCCGGATCCGATCGCCACGAAAAATCCAAAAGGATGCTCCAGCTTATACAGACGGACGATGAACCTCAATATTCGCCAGCCATCCCGCAAGGTGCTGAGCTTGCTTTCCGACCCCTCGGGACGGGCATAATACGGTGCGGACAGTTCTTCCCAGGGCAGGCCCATCTCCAGGGTATGGATCAGGATCTCGGTCTCGATTTCGAAACCGGAACTGAAGGAGGCGAAACTCTTGACGAACCGCCGGGAAAACACTTTGTAGCCGGAGAGCATGTCCCCTGGCGGCTGGCCAAAGAAATAGCGAACGATGCGGTGGAACATCCGATTGCCAATCCGGTGTCCGCGGCGGCTGACATCTTTGGCGACAGGTTCCCGGGCAATATTCACCAGATCCAGACGATTTTTCAACAGCCTTTCCACCGCTTTGGGCGCCACGCTGGCATCGTAGGTGGCATCTCCATCCACCATGACATACACATCCGCTTCCACATTGGCGAACATGATCGCCACCACGTTCCCCTTGCCCTTTTGCGGCACATGGAACACCTGCGCGCCGGCATTTCTGGCCACTTTGGCCGTGTCGTCATTGCTGGCATTGTCGAACACCAGAACCTCCGCCCCGGAAAGGGCGGACTGAAAGTCCGCAATGACCTTGCCCACCGTCGGCGCTTCATTGTGGCAGGGAATCAGGACTGCGATTCGCACTGACGAGTTTTTCATTTCCTTCATGTTGGACGGTCATTCCACAAGGTATCCAGCCAGGCATGGGTGAGCAAGACGCTGCCCACGGCGGCCCCCCCCCAGCTCAATGGATTCATCCACCCCATCCCCATCAACACGCTGGCGGAGATCAGCAGTGATCCCCCACCGATGGCTTTCACCAGCTGCCGGTGGTTGCGCCTCATGCAGATCTGGATGTTGATCAACTCGTCAGACTGCCATTGCACCTTCAAATCGCCACGGCTGGCGTCGTTGAGCAGCCTCAGTGCCCATGTTGGCACCTCGGGAAGTTGCTCCGCCCACAGGGGAATCTGGTCCCTGGTTTTGGTCAACAGGGTCTTGGGATGCACCCGGCGTTTGAACCAGTCCTCCAAATAGGGCTTGGCGGTCTGCCACAGATCCAGTTCCGGATAGAGCTGCCGTCCCAGCCCCTCGATCTGCAGCAGCGTCTTTTGCAGCAGCACCAACTGGGGCTGCACTTCCATCCGAAAGCGACGTGCGGTCTGGAACAGACGCAGTAACAGCTGGCCATAGGAAATCTCTCCCAGGGGTTTGGAGAAGATCGGCTCGCAGACAGCACGGATCGCTCCTTCGAATTCCTCCACCCGGACATCCGGAGGCACCCAACCCGATTCCACGTGCATCACCGCCACCTTGCGGTAATCCCGGTTGAAGAAAGCCAGAAGATTCGAGGCCAGATAATATTGATCGGCCTCGGAAAGGCTGGCAACGATACCAAAATCCACCGCCATGTAGCGGGCGGGATATTCGGGATCGACGAAAATGTTGCCGGGGTGCATGTCGGCGTGGAAAAAGTTGTCGCGGAACACCTGGGTGAAGAAAATCTCCACGCCTCTTTCGGCCAGGAGTTTCAGATCCACCCCCGTCCTGACCATCGCCTCGCGCTCGGTGACCGGAATGCCGTGGATTCGCTCGATCACCAACACCCTGGGCCGGGTCCAGTCGAAATAGACTTTGGGAACATAGAGAATCTCGGAATCCTCGAAATGACGCCGGAGCTCAGCGGCATTGGCCGCTTCACGCACCAGATCCAGTTCATCCATGATGGTCTTTTCGAATTCAGCCACCACTGCTACAGGACGCAACCTCCGCGACTCGGGGATGAAGCGCTGGAGCAACCGGGCAAACATCGCCATCAATGCCACGTCTTCCCTGATCCGTGTTTCGATTTTCGGCCGTAACACCTTGACCACCACGGATTCACCGGTCCTCAGCCTGGCGGCATGCACCTGCGCAATGGAGGCAGATGCCAGAGCAGTGGTATCGAACTCCGAAAATACCTGAACCAAAGGCCGCCCAAGTTGTTGCTCGACGATTTTGCGCGCCTGTTCCCCGGGAAATGGCGGCACCTGGTCCTGCAACTTCTCCAGTTCGTCAGCAATATCGTCTGGCAGCAGGTCACGGCGCGTCGATACCGCCTGGCCGAATTTGACGTAGATGGGGCCCAGTTCCTCCAGGGCCAGACGAATCCGCTCTCCCCGGGGGCCATGATGCCTGATGCGCCAGGTATTTGGGGACAGCCAGCGCAGAAAACGCACCGGCTTCAGCCACGGCAGTCCCAGAACCAGTTCGTCCAGACCGTGGTGAAGGAGAATCTGCTGGATCCTGAACAGCCGCCAAATGGAACGAAGGGGGATCACGCCTTAATCTGCCCGCCCGGGGAATTCAACCACATAATAGTCATGACTCCAGCCGCTGCTTCAACCGTTGCACCCGAACCTCCAAGCGCTCCGCATCATCGCGCAGCCGGTTGACGCGGCGATAGAGATCCTCCACCTCCAACGGGGCCGGCAGGGCTCTGGTTTCTTCCTGCAGGAACTCACCCAGGTTCAACTGGAATGTCCTCCAGGTCCTGCGGTGCCATTGCACGATCCCCGCGACGCTGGAGGCAACCTCGCTTCCGGCAACCTGGGCCAGCCATCGTTCCCAGTCCAGATCGAGGCGGTTCAAGAGGCTCTGAAGGCGGCGAGCGGTATCCATGTCCCCTGCGACCTCCACGCTACCCTGGAACAACTCGGTCTCGGGACGGGGACTCATCAGCATTCTGGCGAACCCCAGGGGCGACCCCCTCAGCACTACATCCGCTTCACCCTCGAAATCCGCCAGAACCAGGACGGTATCGGTCGTAGGACTGAAAAAAAAGCGATTACTCAAGGGCAACAGTTCCACCGCTATCACCTTGCCCGCCAGGGGTTCGAGCAGTCTGGCATGCTGAGGATCCAGAACCAGAATTCTGGCCACTGCAGCCTCGACAGTCTGGGAGAACAACGCTTGGGCCAGCATCTATAGCTTATACCCCCGGTGGATGGCCACCACACCCTGGGTCAGGTTGAAATACTCGATGCGTTCGAAGCCGGCTTTTGCCATCATACCCTTGAGGGTGTCCTGATCCGGGTGCATGCGGATCGATTCGGCCAGGTAGCGGTAGCTGTCGGGATCCCCGGCGATCAGCTTCCCCATCAAAGGCAGCAATTTAAAGGAATAGAGATCATAGATCCGGCTGAAGAGTTCGTTGGTGGGCTTGGAAAATTCCAGGATCAGCAACCGCCCGCCCGGCCTGAGCACACGGTACATGGAAGCCAGCGCCTTGTCCTTGTCGGTGACGTTGCGCAATCCAAAACCGATGGTGATGCAATCGAACGATTCACCCACAAAAGGCAGAGCCTGGGCATCGACCTGAACATAGCGGATGCCGCCCACCAGCCCCTCATCGGTCAGGCGGTCCCTGCCTCGCCTGAGCATCGATGCATTGATATCGGCCAGGATCACCTCGCCTGTGTCTCCCACCCGGGGATGGAACAGACGTGTCAGATCACCCGTGCCACCCGCCAGATCGAGCACCCGTTCACCGTGACGCACCTGACCCAGGAACACGGTCAGCCGCTTCCATAGCCGATGCACCCCGAACGACATCATGTCGTTCATCAAATCGTATTGATCGGCCACCGAATCGAACACATTCCGCACCAGGCGAGCTTTTTCGTTCTTTGGCACCTGGCGAAAGCCGAAATGGGTTGTCTGTTCGGAATCCTGCCTGTCTTCGTTCATGGAGAATCCTGCTTTGCCTGATCTGTCACGGCAAGTTGATAAAGTGTTTCCCAAGTATACAAACCACTGTCGTGACCGTCACTGAATACCAACCGGATGGCATAGTTGCCCACAGGTTCAATGGAGGTGATCATCACCTCATCGGCAGCTTGCGGATGTTCACCCGCTGCCGGGGAATGAGCACGCAGATAACCGAAGGACAAGCGGCTGCTGATCCCGTCCTCGAAAGTGACCTCGAGGCACCGGGATTGCTTGTGGAGCCTGATTTCCGTCGGGATGGGCATAGGGAAAATTATAAAATATACCGGCTCAGATCCTCGTCCTGGGCCAGCTCCCCCAGATGACTGTCCACATAGGCGGCATCGATCTTCAGTTCCTGCCCGCTCATGTCGGGCGCTTCGAAGGAAATCGTCTCCAGCAGTTTCTCCAACACCGTGTGGAGGCGG
>JALVSV010000431.1 GCA_027024125.1 Methylothermaceae bacterium
TATGACATCTAGAATCAATCCCATATGCGGGTCCAGTTTTTCCCACATGTAGTTGGCAGTTGCGAATTTATCGCCGACCTTGAGTTCGGAAAAACAGCATTTTTCACCCAGTCGAACCTGACGGAATTTCTCGAAGCGGATACGCATATTCAGAAAGTCTCCTTATCGTTTGAGTTATAGGAAATGGCGGATTGGGGATGCCCATCTGGTCTTTCGTTACCTGGCAAGAACCGGAATCCCCACGGATGTGGCCCCCGGCCAACGTCGGGTCAACCCGAATCCGTCCAGGCATGGGTCATGGGCCATCAGGACCCGGGTTCTCCCGCCCTGGATCGATCGATCAAAGTTTTCCAGGTGTCGTATCCCGGGGTTCATGAATAAAAATAGCTGAGTGTTCGGTACTTCACCGTTACAATGCGTCGTAATGTGATAGGAGTCCCACTGCATCTATGGAAACCGACCTCGATTTTTCCTCCGTTCCCCCCGAATTTGCCGCCACGGTGGACGATTTGTGGCGCCAGTATCAGCAAGCTGTATTAAAGGCAGGAATCCCTTTCGCTCTGGATGAGCGCCTGGCCTCATCGCTTCCGCGGGTATGGAGCGCCAGTTCATATGTTGCCAACCAATGTATTCGATCACCTTCGCTGTTGGCTGATCTGATAGCGAGCAACGATCTGTTTTCTCCCCTGCGGCGGGGGTCCTATCTGAATGAGCTGGGCTCCTTGTTGGGGGTGGCCGAGGATCAAGAGGAATTGCAGCGTATCCTGCGGCGTTTTCGCCACCGCGAGATGGTGAGGATTGCCTGGCGCGACATCAGTGGCTGGGATGCCGTCGAGGATGTGCTGTGTGATCTTTCCTTGCTGGCCGAGGCATGCATTCACGCCTCACTCGAATGGTTGTTCCAGCGAGCCTGTCAGCGCTATGGCGTGCCAGTGGCCTCAGATGGTAAGCCGCAGTTGCCTGTCATACTGAGCATGGGGAAGCTGGGAGGCTGGGAATTGAATTTTTCCTCCGACATCGACCTGATCTTTTGCTTCGAGCAGGATGGGCAACTCGAAGACCGGCGGGGTACCAGCTATCAGGAATTTTATCTCCGCCTATGTCGCGATCTGGTCAAGGTGATAGGGAGCCAGACCGAGGACGGTTTCGTATTCCGGGTCGACACCAGGCTACGGCCTTTTGGTGATTCCGGTCCCCTGGTGCTGAGCTTTGATGCCATGGAAATCTATTACCAGTCACAGGCCCGGGCATGGGAGCGTTACGCCATGATCAAAGCGCGGCCCATTGCCGGGGATCCTGAATCAGGTCAACGACTGATGGAGATCCTTCAGCCTTTTGTGTATCGGCGCTATCTCGACTATCGGGCCTTGGGGGCCTTACGGGAACTCAAGCTCAAGATCATCGAGGAGCTCAAACGCCGGGACAGAATGGATGACATCAAGCTTGGTCCAGGTGGAATCCGGGAAATCGAATTCATTGCGCAAGTCTTCCAATTGATTCATGGGGGACGTCAGCCCGGGCTGAGAGAGAGGCGATTGCTTCCGGTGTTGGCCCGGCTGGGGAGCCTCGGTTTGATGCCACGGCATGAGAGCGACAGGTTGATCGATGGTTATCGGTTCCTGCGCCGGGTCGAGAATCGTTTGCAACAGGCCGATGATCGCCAGACCCAGAAACTGCCAGACAGTGAGAGTGAACGACTGCGACTGGCCATTGCCATGGATTATCCGGATTGGGAAAGCTTTTCCAGGGATCTGGATCAGGTGAGGAAAGCCGTTCAGGAGACATTCGATCAGGTGTTTGCGGTTTCTGAAACCCCGGTCGAGCAAAGTCCGGCCAGTAAAATATGGCGGGGGGTCGAAACTCCGCAAGCATTGATTGCCGAACTGGAGCAACTGGGCTTTGCCGATGGTAAAAAGATTCTGGAAAAACTGGCCGGGTGCAAAAGATCGCGTCCCGTCCGTTATTTGACCCCAAGTGCAGAGGCAGAACTGGACCGGTTGATGCCGGCTTTGATCGAATCGGTAACCAAGACCCCGGATCCCGATCAGGCGCTGCAGAGAATGTTGGATCTCATAGAATCCATTGCCAGCCGCAGCGTGTATCTGACCCTTCTGGCCGAAAATACTGCGGCGAGGGAACACTTGGTCAAACTGGTGGCGGCCAGTCCCTGGATTGCCCGTCAACTGGCCAACTATCCTGCGCTTTTGGACGAGTTGCTCGATCCCCGGACCCTCTATGCCCCTTTGAATCGCTCGCAACTGGAACAGGAATTACAAAAGCGACTGGACGCTGTCGATCCGAATGATGAGGAGGGCTTGCTCAATGCGCTTCGACATTTCAAGCAGGGCCAATTGCTCAGGGTGGCGGCTGCCGATCTGGTGGGTGCCATTCCTACCAACGTGGTCAGCGACTATCTGACCGAGATTGCTGAGGTGGTCCTGGGGCAGGTGCTCAATCTGGCCTGGTGTGACGTGACCAAAAAATATGGTGTGCCCGGCGGGAAAGGTGCGGATCGACCGCATGATTTTGCCATTATCGGCTATGGTAAGCTTGGAGGCATCGAATTGGGATATGGCTCCGATTTGGATTTGGTGTTTCTGTATCAGGGGGATTCCAATGCCGAGACCACCGGGCCAAGGCGTATTCCTGCAAGCCAGTTTTATATCCGTCTGGGGCAAAAGATCATCCATATCCTGACCATCCCCATGTTGGCCGGTGTCCTGTACGAGATCGACATGCGGCTACGTCCCAGTGGCAAGGCAGGGTTGCTGGTCAGCCAATTGCAGGCATTCGCCAGATATCAGCGTGAGGAAGCCTGGACCTGGGAGCATCAGGCGCTGGTGAGGGCCAGGCCGGTTGCCGGGGATACCGAGCTCGCTGAGCGATTCGTCCAGATCCGCCTGGAGATTCTCTGTAAACCGCGGGATCTCGGCAAACTGCGCCGCGAAGTGATTGAAATGCGCAACAAGATGCGTAGCCACCTGGACCGCTCCGGAGAGGACCGTTTTGATTTGAAGCAGGGTGTGGGCGGTATGGTGGATATCGAGTTTATAGTACAATTTGGAAGTTTGGCGTTTGCCAACCGCTGCCCGGAAGAGTTTCGCTGGACGGACAATTTGCGTCTGCTGGATGCGCTGGACAAGGTTGGTTGGTTGACAGTGGAGACAGCCGAATTCCTGCAGCGGACATACCTGGCTTACCGGGCCCGTGGCCAC